>DATMYA010000043.1 GCA_035561135.1 Clostridia bacterium | reverse complement strand
TACTTATTGTAAGTAACAAGAGTATTTAACTAATCAATTATTTCAGTCTTTCCTCTATCTTGTCGAGTTCGGCGGTGAGTTCAGCCGGGAGGCGGTCGCCGAATTTTTTATAGTATTCGCGCATTTCAGATACTTCTTTTATGCCCTGTTCTTTGTCAACGGTGAAGAGTTTTTTCAGGTCGTCGGCGGAGATGTCGAGTCCGTCGGTGTCGAGCGCGCCTTCGGCGGGCAGGCGTCCAATGGGTGTTTCGACGAATTTGCCGGTGCCGTTTACTCTTTCGATTGCCCATTTGAGAGCGCGGATGTTGTCGCCGTATCCGGGCCAGATGAATTTGCCTTTTTCGTTTTTACGGAACCAGTTGACGAAGAATATTTTCGGGAGTTTATCGTGTGATGATTTCTTTCCGATTTCAATCCAGTGTTTAAAGTAGTCGCCCATATTGTATCCGCAGAACGGAAGCATAGCGAACGGGTCGTGGCGGAGTGTTCCGACCGCACCTGCCGCGGCAGCCGTGGTTTCGGACGCGCAGGCTGAGCCCATATAAACGCCGTGGTTCCAGTCGTATGATTCGTTGATAAGCGGCGTGAAACTTTCTCTTCTGCCGCCGAAGAAGAACGCGCTGATAGGCACGCCTTTCGGGTCTTCCCACGCGGGGTCGATTACCGGGCATTGCTTCGCGGGCGCGGTGAATCTTGAATTCGGGTGCGAGGATTTTCTTCCGCTCTCGGGCGTCCAGTCGTTTCCGTTCCAGTCAGTAAGGTGCGCGGGCGGTTCGTCCGTCATTCCTTCCCACCAGATGTCGCCGTCGTCGGTAAACGCGACGTTGGTGAAAATTGAGTTCTCTTCGCAGGAGAGCATCGCGTTCGCGTTCGTTTTCATAGACGTTCCGGGCGCGACGCCGAAGAATCCGTATTCGGGATTGATTGCATAAAGTCTTCCGTCTTCGCCGAATTTCATCCAGGCTATATCGTCACCGACTGTTTCGATTTTCCATCCGGGAATGGAGGGCGTAAGCATAGCGAGGTTTGTTTTTCCGCAGGCGGAAGGGAAAGCCGCGGTGATGTATTTCTTTTCGCCGTTCGGCGGGGTGATGCCGAGAATGAGCATATGTTCAGCGAGCCATCCTTCGTCGTGAGCGAGCACGGACGCTATGCGGAGCGCGAAGCATTTTTTGCCGAGAAGGGCGTTTCCGCCGTAACCCGAGCCGTACGACCAAATCATTCTTTCTTCGGGGAAGTGGCAGATATATTTTGTTTCGCTGCAGGGCCAGGCGACATCTTTCTTTCCGTCCGTCAAAGGCATTCCGACGGAATGGAGGCAGGGCACGAAATGCCCGTTGTCACCGAGGACGTCGAGGACTGCTTTTCCCATACGCGTCATAATGCGCATATTCACGACGACGTAAATCGAGTCGGTGAGTTCGACGCCGATGTGAGCGATATTGGAGCCGAGCGGACCCATCGAAAAAGGAATCACGTACATCGTGCGTCCTTTCATACAGCCGTCGTAGAGGTCTGTCATAATTTTTTTCATTTCGGCGGGCGCCATCCAGTGATTTGTCGGACCCGCGTCTATTTCTTTTTCGGAGCATATGAATGTTCTGTCTTCGACGCGCGCGACGTCTTTCGGGTCGGAGATTACCCAGTAAGAGTTCGGGCGTTTCGGAATCGGTTTGAATGAGCCGTTATCCACGCATTGTTTTATGAGGCGGTCGTTTTCTTCAACTGAGCCGTCGCACCAGTGAACATTGTCAGGTTTGCAGAGTTTCGCCATTTCGTCAACCCAGGCGATAAGTTTTTTGTTGTTGGTCATTGTGTGCCTTTCTTGAATTATTATTTTTTCTGTTCTGTTATATG
>DATMYA010000042.1 GCA_035561135.1 Clostridia bacterium | reverse complement strand
TGCGTTTTCAAAACGTCTAATAGTTCAAGATTACCAATGTCGCAACATCTGAGCCGGGAGAACGCATGAGCATTACGACGGAAGTGTCGAAGTTGGCAGAGCTTCGTGCGAAAACGGATCGGCAGTTGTTCGAAATCGTCTCGAAGGCGCTGGACCACGGTCTGGTTTCGGCGACGGTCGCGGATGCCCAGTACGTCCGTGGAGACCGAGAACAGGCCGAGCGGCTTCAGGCGAGGGCACAACGGGCCTATGAAGACTCCGGCATGTTCGTGCCAGTGATATATGGACTCAGCCAACATCAACGGAATCGGCTGGAGCAGCGGCGGCGGGAACTCCGGGAGAAGCTTGAGCGGGTCGACGAATACCGGGAGCCTCTGAGGCGGACGGCGTGTTGTTGACAGTTCTGCAACGATAGGGAGGCCCGGGGCCATCCGCGGAACTCCGCATTCATCAGGCTACAAACATCGACGGGCGGGCACCGCTGAGACTGTGATTGGAAGCGTGTTTCTCGTCGGTTTGGCGTGGGCTTGGATTCGCCCGGCTCTACTGACCCGATTGCAGGTAATCCCGCGGCCGATCGCGACTTTCGCGTTGCGGCGCTGCGTCCCGACCTGCACGATGCGGCGGGACTGTTCGGCGCTGCTTGGGACCGTCAAACGCCACACAGCCCGCGCTGAACAAGACCGCCACAGAGGACCGGCTGCAAGTGTCTCATGATAACTAGACTAGGCCAGGTCCTCAAGGAAAGCGGACTGTAGTCAGCGCTGGGGCGCGAGTCGGCATCTGCGCCCTTCAGTGCGCAACTTTTGCAGTTTATTAGTAAGTTCAAGGCCATTTTAGCTGGTTCTGTTCCATAGTCTGTGCGTTTTAGCACAGAATCGCACGCAGGAGAGCGCAGACCGTGTTTCCGCTTGTATCTCGTTCCACAGCGGTGCAGTTAGTAACCCTGCCGTTGACGTGTTCACTCTTTTGTGCTTGATTCTCTGTCTGCTTCCATGCAGAATCACACCGAAGGGAGGCTTATGTCTCGCACAATCGTGTTTGCGCTTGTATCTTGTCTGACCGCGGTGCCGCTAATGAATCCTG
>DATMYA010000041.1 GCA_035561135.1 Clostridia bacterium | reverse complement strand
AACCATTCCAGTTTGAATTGATATTTATCTGAGCCGACCTTGTAGCCCTGCGGCACATAGGTATTGACGATCGCGAGCCCGTCGAGCACGGTCTGCAGCACACGGACGTCCTCGTTATCGGGGCCTTCGTGGAGCCCGTACATCACCGAATCGGGTGTCCTCCGGGTAAGCGTCGCGATCCCGTTATAGCCCTTCATTCCTCGAAACGTCGCGTGATAGCCAGCCTGGCGGAAGGCCTGTGCCGGAAACTCGGAATCCTGCACCTTGGTTTCCTGCAGGCACATGACGTCGGGTCGATTGACTTCCAGCCAGTCCAGCACCGCGGTCAGTCGTCGGCGAATCGAGTTTATGTTCCATGTTGCGATCTTCATCATCCGCGCTCCACGCTACCCGGAGGCCGAGATCAGGAATTCGTCGGACTCCAGCCCGACTAGCCGGACACGGCGGCGGCCTCCACTGGCTGCGGCCCCGTCCGGGCCTGATCCACCCATCCCTGCGTCAAGTTCAATCCGTGTGGGAGGAGAAACTCGAGAAGAACGGCTGCGCCGTCGAAGCCGGCCTGCCGCCGGATGCGTTCCACTGGAACCAGGCCGAGCCAATCGGTCATCATCCGGTAGGTGAAGCCCCACAGGGGCACGGCGCGGTTCAGGTCGATAGCCGGGAACAACATTTCCACCGGCAAACCCGGGACGGAGGTCAAGCAGTGCCGTACGGGATCGAGCAGTAGTTGCAGCGGAATCCAGCGCGCTTCTTTCCGCTTCACGCGGGTCGCGCTCCACGTGAAACAGGAATGGAGCGACCGGCAGGTATGGTCCCTCCCGGCATCCCGCCCCGAATTTACCCATGAAATTCCTTCACTGCGGCCGCGATTTCTTTTAGGTTCGCAAGCGGCGTTTGCAGAGGCACGGCGCATTCCGGGCCGATCAGTTGTACACCAGCGCGGAGGCAGTTCCAAACCTCCTGGCGAACCTGCTCCGGACCTTTGCGCAACAGTGTCACGGAGTTGTTGACATTCCCGACCAGCGCGATTCGGTTGCGCATGACCGCCATGGCACTCGGGGCATCGTTCTTGGAATCGAAGTGGAAGGCCGCCATGCCGGTTTGGGCGATGTGGTCCATGCGGTCGAGCGTGCGGCCGCAGATGTGCAGGATGAGGGGCGCTGGTAATCGTTCCGCCAGTTCCCGATGCACCTCGAGCAGGAAGCGCGCGTAGTATTCGCAGCTCACCAGATCCCCGGTGGCATGATCTGGAAGAGTGAGTGCGTCGGCCCCCGCTTCGATCTGCGCAAGGCCGAATTGCACGGTGAGTTCCTTCAGCCGGTCGAGGCAGCGTTTAGTCTTGCAGGGGTCGTCTGCCGACATGAGCAGAAATTGCTCCACGCCGAAGCAGTGATAGCCGTGCGTCCACGGCCCCATGGTTTTGCCGATGATGGCAACCTCGTCGCCGAACTGCTTTCGAAGAATCCGAATGGCCTGCAACACACATCGCGTGTCCGGATGCGTCAGAAAGCCGGACGGGATGCGAATCTCTTCCGGTTCCCGCCAGATGGGTTCGACTACGGTGGGCCAAGTGCCTTTTTCGCCCCAGTCGATGCGGCAACCTAACGCGGAAGCTTCCTGGACGATAGAGAAGACCGGCATCACGGCATCGAAGCCCAGTTCGGTGCGCGCCGTACCGGCCAGCCGCGCCATAAGCTCGGGCGCGCGGTTCGCGTGGGGGAACGGCGCTCCTACGAGGTCCATCAACTCTACTGTGGCGGCATTCGTAGGGTTGCATACGGGAGGGCGGTCCACCGGCTCGCGGCGAAGCGCAGCCAGCATCCGTTGGCGGCAACTCAGGGGCACAAGTCAGTTATAGCGCATGCTTGGCCCGGTGATCAGCGCTGGTTTCCCAATGAATGCATGGTAAGGGTGTGCACGGATCGGGGTTAACAGCCCGTTGAGACAAGCGGCTATCTGTTCTTAAGGGCTAGCGTCGTTACGGCTGTGCTTTCGCGCGTCCGTATCGGTGGCCCGACAAGCCATTGCCCCCAACGACCGGTAGGTGTTGGCGGTGGACCCGAATCCGTTTAAGGTGATAATCGTTGACACTCAACTGAACGAATCGGGATGGCAGCATCCGGATGCACGTTGGTGCCCGGGAACATGGCACCGGCGGTGTCCTGCACCGTCCCGCTGATTCCAGCCAAGTTTGTTTGCGCAGTGGTCTCGTGATTCCTACGCTCGATTCGCCAAGCACCGATCGGTGGTTTCCCTGGCCGAGGGCGGACGATTCGTCAAACAAACGCCAAACACCGCCAGAGAAACAAAACGGGCGACCCGCCGGGTCGCCCGTATATCTTTGAAAAATTGTGGTGCGGAGAGGGGGACTTGAACCCCCACGAGCTTTCGCCCGCTAGCACCTCAAACCACTGCATGTCTTCTGCCCTGTTCCCCTACGATACGCGGGCGTACAGAAAGCCCGCGGCTGAACCTGCTGGAATCTGCTGGAATCCCCTCCAGTCCGGCAAACTCACGGCAAACTTATCGCTACTCTGTCTCACTCGAAAACACTGATATTCCCGTCCGCACTCGCGTTGCCTTCCCTTCCCCGCCCTCCCCCGAGAACCTCGGCGAAAGCGCCGACATTCCGGCATCTGAAATCCTTTTAGGAGGTCGCTCCTGAGGCGAATTCGCACTTGCTTGTGCTCGCCTTCCGAGTGATCAATGTGGTGTCCGCCGGGATCGGCGCACGCACAGGAGCTGACAGCATGAAGGTATTCACGATTGACAGCGAGAGCCGAGTGTGGGCTTTCACCTCATTAAGCGAAGCCGCGGGTGTGCAGTCTCAAACAGACGCACAATTCTCTAGCGAGGCGGGCCTGCTGAGTGCAACGGCCACATGGTCGCCATCGCGACTGTTGGAGCTCTGGGCGGGCCTGCCCGGCTCGACCCCCGTCAGGAGGTTTACCGATCGCAAGACGGCGATTCGCCGCATTTGGAACGTCGTTCAGACCCTGACCCCAACCGAAAGCAAGCCAAGCGGAGCCGGGCGTGGTAGGGCGAACAGCAAACAAGCGCAGGTGCTCGGACTGTTGAATCGCGCCCAAGGCGCTACATTGCAGGACATCGTTGCTGCCACGGGTTGGCAGCCGCATACTGTCCGCGGCTTCTTGAGTGGGGTAGTCAGCAAGAGAATGAAGCTCGCGCTGCGTTCGAGCAAATCCAACGACGGCCGGAGAATATATTCCCTCGATCTCCCTTCGGAGCCGACCCAACCGGAAAGGAACAACCAGAGTGCCGATAAAGTTGCACACGGTTTCGATTCGGAAGGGCGCGGGTGAATTCGAGTTGGCGGAAACCTTGCGGGTAAGCCCGGAGGCAAAGCTCTGCGGGGCCGCCGGCAATCTCATCCGCTGTCTCAGCGTCGCCCGGGGGCGGTCGGTCCTTACCGATGTGGATCCTGCAAGTCTTACGACCGAACGCCGCATCAACGATCTGCCGGTCTTCCACAGAATGTGGTTTCACCCTGATGGCGATTGCCTGGCGTACACGCAGAAAGGAAAGGTGGGCAACCCGAGCACTTTGTTCTTTGTCACAGCAAAGGGCTCGCTGGCGGCACAAGCGACCTTGCCCAATGCCATCAGCGAAGCGACGGCAGGCCCCGCATGCTGGCATATCGGCTGCCGTAACGGGAGGCTCTATACGTATTCGCTTGCGGGCCTATGCATCTGGCGGCGCCACGTCGTCCGTCCCCGGCCAAACCCATACAGCCTCGTGGCCGCATTCACCGGCGCAACCGAGCCGCCCTATCTTTCGGTCGCCTCCTCGTGGCCCGGCCCGCCAGTCATCACCGAAAGCGAACGCATCTTTCTGTTCAGTCAGTTCGGCCACAGGCGCTGGCGGTCAACCATTCCTAACCCGCACATCGAGCAGTATGACCTCTGCATGCCAAGTTACCTCCCAGTGCCTGCGCAAGCTCTTCAGAAGTTAGGGATCGAGTGCCGCGACCGCGTACCTCTCGGATTCGTGCGACTGGTATTCGACAGCACTGTACCAACCCGATCCACTTCGGCGCCCCGCTCACTGTTCAACAAGTCAATCGAGAGCTTCGAAGAAGCCGCCGGCGAGACCGGGGAAGTGGTGCTGGCCCGGGTGGATCTGATGCCCGGCAGGTCGGGTAGCGACGAAGTGATTCGCAGCGTTGCCACCTGGTACCAGCGGATCGCAATCGGTACGACCGAAGGACGCGTCCACGTCTTCGACTTCGAAAGGACGCTGCTGATGAGTTTCTGTGTCGGGCGTGGGCCTGTTTCTGCAATCGTTGCGGATCATCGCGGGCTGAAAGCGACGTACTGCGCCGGACTGCTCACCACATTCGAGGACAATGACATCAACGGATGTGTGAAACTACCGGATTATTATGCGAACGTGGCAGGGCACGTGGCTGGTGTGCTCGTTTGGCGCTGGAATACGGTTTGGTTTGTGAACAGCCGAGGTCGCGTGATCTGGAAGGCAGAATTCTCAAAAGTGGTCCGTAGCGTGATCCCCGATGATGTGGGTTTCACCGTCCTTGCTGGTCACCTCTTCTCATTTCGCTACCTTCCTTCAACGGAACGGAATTCACCTTAGGGCAGATTGTCGCTCGGCAACAAGTAAAGTGTGGTGAGGAACGCTACGTATGCTCGGCCCTGAATACTGGGATGCTCTCAATAGTGCCGTCTATTTCACTATGCCCGGGTCCACTGCGCACGAGGCCTTCGAAGCGCTGGTGGACTGCCTTTCAGAAGGGTATTGGTATCAACCGGGCGACGCCGGCACGTTGATCTACCCGGAGTCGGAAGTTATTCCCGTTACGCACACTGCGCGCCGTGGGTTCGTTCTAATTGAAGACTCCGCGGACGTGATCGCACTGCACGTGCGAGAGGCAGCTCGCCGAGATGCCGAACGCCCGTGGCTGCTGCAGTGGGCTGCCGCGTTAGAAGAGAATCCGGACGACGTGGAACTGCGTGCGCAGGCACTCGTCAATCTTCCCGACGGCCGTATCCTGGATCCCGACGGGCCGCTGGGCTGCTTGCGCCAGTGGCCGGATAGCTGGCTGTTCTTCGGGTTTCCGCCGATCGAAGCAGAGGGCGACGAGGACGAACGAGCCAGCTGGGACTGGGACGAGGACAACGAATAGCGGCAAGTGCTGCCAAATCTACGGAAACACCCAGTCTCGGGAGCAGCTCCCATGCTGGGAGTTCCCGCTGATGTACGCCTTGCGTGGCGCCGGCCAGGGTCTTCAATTAGCCAGGCCATGGACCTGCGCCAGTATCGAACCGCCAAGGCCGCCATCGGGCAAGCAAGACCGAACTGTACCTATGCGTCGGACCACCGATACCAACGAGATTGATTGTGCGGCCCTACGCGAACCGCCCGCCGGCTTTCTCGGCGTACTGCGATTTACGGTCGCGCGAAGTTGCCGCCAGCCTGAAACTTGCTTTCCGACGCCACCAGAGTGAGTAATGTGACCACGGAAAAAAAGTGAGTCTTTTATGCCCAACACCGATGACGCACAGCAGAAACAACAAGCGTCCGAACCTCAGGCGACGGCCCGACTGGCCAGCCCGGCAGAGAACGTGATTATGCTGAAGTCGCTGCTTGGGGATTGCAGAACCCTATTGGCGGGAACGAAAGGCTATCGGAAAGTGATCAGACGCCTGACCCGCGATGATACTTCACCGGTGCCGCCGGGAGTCGCGCTCGACAAGATTGTTGAAGATGCTTGCGACGCCTTCGGTGAACTCGTCGAGGTCCTCGAGACGCTCGACGACAGCCTCGAAGAGGTACGCAGGCGCACCCTTGCCATCATCGACGAACTCGAAGAGGTGCCCTGATGCCTGGCCTAACAACGTGTACGGGTGCCGAATCCAGGCGGTCAAGACCGGACGCTTACTGACGAAGTGATGGGCCTCGCCTTGCAAAGGCCGCCGCAGCCCAGCACTCGACCGAAGGCGACGCCGAAGTAGGGGACTCCGTAATCTGATGGCCCAGACGGAACCCGCTTGCTGGATTCAGCGTTTATCCGTCTGGCGTTTTACGTACAGTGCGAGCTCGGCGCTCATGGACGCGGGCTTGTTCCAACTCGCCTCCGATGAAGCGACGCGCACATCATTCTGGGTCGCCATCTCGCCGCTTACCGTGTCCATCCACCGTAACTAATAGACGCCAGGTTTCAACTGTGCTTCTCGCAAATCTCATCAGCCTCAGCATACGCAGGCTGAATGCAGATCGCGGCCGGCACGCGTGCGATGGTCGGGTTCCGAGACAGCGGCGCACGTGCGTGGATTTGGCGATCAATCGTAGCTGATTGTGGCAGCTGTGTAGTGCACGCGCCGGTCTTCGTCGGCAACCGGGTGCGCGAGCTTTAGGCGGCGCGGCGTTCGTACCGGTGATGCAGCCCTCCGGCTTGCGGGATGGAAACGATGCGGCCCGCTTCCGCTGCCTGCACCGGCCGCGACTCCGGTGCGTCCTTGGCCAGCGACAGGTGCGTTCTCGACTCGTGGTAATACGCCATGAACGATTTCACATGCCGCTGCAGCGAGGCTTCGTTGAACACGATCACGTGATCGAGACACTCGCGGCGAATCGTGCCGATGAGGCGTTCCACGTAAGCGCGTTGCCAGGGCGAGCGCGGATATGAAAGCACTTCATTGATTCCCATGGTTTTCACATGCTTCCGAAACTCACCGCCGAAGATGGCGTCCCGGTCGCGTAGCAGGTATTGCGGAATCTCCTCAAAGGGAAACGCCTCGCGTAGCTGCTGGGCTGTCCACTCGGCGGTGGGATGGGCGGTGACGTTGAACATTACACGGTCTTTCATCCCAGAAGAAGTGGAACTGACGGAGACCACCCCTCTTTCATCTTGTTGAGCAGCAGCTTGCGATGTTGTCCCGAGACGGACTATGCTGAGGGTGCCGAGGCGTTCTTCGGCGAGCGTTGAGCGACGCGCTCACGAACGGCGCGCATCTCGAACACAAAACGCGACATCTCGCCGTGCCGGGGCGTTAAGATGGTCCAAAATCGCCGGCGTGGGCTGTTACCACCGTCCTCAGACCCTCAAGAGAGATCTTTCTTGGCATTACCGCGCGTGCCACGCGGAGCACATTGCCGCCCAGAATCTTCTGGATATCGGTGTCCGAGTAGCCCCGCTGCACCATCGCGACCGTGAACAGCGGCCAATTGGTCCATGCTAGGCCGCGTGTTTGATCGTACCCGGTGGTCGCAGCGCCGGGCGGCCACAATTTCTCCCATCCTTTGCGAGGGCGACGGCGCCGTGGGATCTTCTTGTTCTCCTCGTCCGATTTCCTCGAAACATATACCAGGTCCGTCGCGATCGCGACATGCTCTGCCCCGAAATGCTTCACAACGTGGTCGACGTGAGCGAGCATGGCGACGATATCGCGGCTCAAGCCAAGGAAATCGGCGACAGCAAAGACACCGATGAAACCGCCCGAGTCGCAGATTGCCCGAATCACTTCGTCCGGCTTGCATCGAACATGGTTGTGGACGGCTACGCAGCCTGTATGGCTAGCCACAACAGGACGGCTTGATGCCCTGGCCGCTTCCAAGCTGGTGCGCCATCCTGAATGGGCCACGTCAATAATGACTCCAACCCGATTCATCTCCGCCACCACGGCCCTGCCGAAGTCACTCAACCCGGCGTTGCCCAGCTCGCCGCACCCGTCTCCGATCATATTTCGGCGCTGGTACGTCAGGTGCATCGAGCGCACGCCCAGTCCGGCGAACATGCCGATGTAGCGCAGTTCCTGTTCCACTGACACCCAATCCTGGGGCAGCGGAACACCGTTGGTAGCAAAGAACATACAGCGTCGGTTCTGCTTCTTCGCGGCGACCATGTCATCTGCTTCCACCCCCCGCCGAACATACTCCCCGAGCATGTCCGCTACGTAGGTGAATCGCGACAATCGCTTCATCAGCACCAGTGGG
>DATMYA010000040.1 GCA_035561135.1 Clostridia bacterium | reverse complement strand
GGGTCGCGGTGATGGTGATCGTAGAAGAGCCACGCGTCGAACTTGCGCTCGCGCAATGCGGCCTGAATAGCTGTGAGATCCATGGCGTTATTTATTGTATCGGACGAACTGCTACACGGAAGCAGAAACGTGCTACCGCCGGGTTACTGGCGCAGGCGAGTAAGGCTCTGCTCAAGCGCCGCGATCTGAGCGTCAAACTGACGCAACGGTTCGGAGGCGGAGACGATCTCGACCTGCTGGGCGAAGCTCTCGCGGAAGGCGGGACGGTGGTCAAACATCATCGCCTTCAACGACTCCACCTGGAGGCGTGCATCGCGGATGGCTTTGTGCTGCTCAAGCAGGATTTCGTAGATAGCTGTCAGGTTCGGTTCCATTCTCTAGTTGTACCTCAACGGCTAAACAGGCTGCTGAAAAACTTTATGTTGGGTCATCCTTCGGTCACGCGCTTTGCGTGACCGAAGATCTGCTTTGTCTTGAACAGCAGATCCTTCGTTGCGCTCAGGATGACCCCGCTTCTTGCGCCTTGGGGAATCGGCGCGCGAGTTTACGTAGCTGAGGCAATAACTGGTGAACCGCCAGGTTCTCTCTTACCCTGGCGGCTCAACGGGGTTTATGCGGTTTCATTGTCGAAGAACGGTGCGAGCTGTTCCTTGCGCGGCGGCTTCGTTATGTAGCTCACCACGATCAGGGCCACCAGCGAGACGATCAGCGCGGGGAAGATGGCGTCGCGCTGTGCCCATCCGGCTGGCAGATAGTTGGGGAACTCGTTCCAGTAAATCGTGATCGTCGTTCCCAAGGCAATAGACGTAACGGCAGCCGTGGCCGTGGTGCGACGCCAGAAAAAGGCTGCCATCACCACCGGCGTAATTGCCGCCGAGTAGATGGTGTAAGCATACATAGCCTTTGCCAGAATCGATTCCAAGCCGATGCCCTGGAAGAGCGCCCAGATTCCGAGGAGCACGACGAGGAAGCGCGATACGAAAAGGATGTTCCTGTTGGACGCGCCTTTGTTGATGAAGCGGGTGTAAACGTCATTGATGAGGTTGGTCGCCGGCGAGAACAGGTAATTGTTAGCCGTTGAGATGACTTTAGCGAAGACAGCACCCATCAGCAGTGCGCCGATAAAGCTCGGCAACGCGTGACGCGCGGTGAACGGGATGATTTCACGCGGGTTCAGTTCAGCGCGCGGCATGGTGAAGTACAGGGCTGAGCCGAAGACGGCGATGGCGACGATAAGGGTCTCAAGGATGCCCGTGCCTACGAACCAGCCGGCGACGGCCATCTTCGCGTCTTTCTCGGATTTAGCGGAAAAGAATTTTTGATACATGCTCTGGTTGCCGAGCATGAGCAGGAAGGTGGGGAAGAAATATTCGAGGGCATGCAGCAGTGCAGCACCAGTGCCGTGATCCACTCCGTCGCGGACGCCGAATTCGCCGAACAGCGTGAAATGCGAAAGTGGCAGCTTGTCATGCAACGCTGTCCATCCGCCAACGTGGCTGAGCAGCATGGGTGCGGCTATAACGCCTGTGACGGTGATGAGAAGTCCGATGACAACGTCCATGTAAGCGACCGACGCCATGCCGGCGAGCGCCGTGAACGCGATCACAAAAATGGCGATGATGATGGTGCCCTGTTGGCGACCGATCTCGGGGAAGATGAGATGCATAATGTCGCCGCCGGCGCGGAACTGATACGAGGTTATGGCGGTGAATGCGAACAGGATCGCGATGGTTCCAAGCACGCGAGCCGCGGTGTTGTACCGCGTCTCCAGAAGGTCGGGGATGGTGAACTGCGCAAACTTGCGCGCGCGGGGCGCGACGAAATACATGATAACCAGGGCGACCCATCCGCCAGCCGGTTGCCAGAGCGCGGCAAAGCCGTTGCGGAAGGCGTTCTCCGCGCCTGCGAAGAGAGAGCCGGCGCCAATCCACGAGGACAACAGCGTCGCAACGAGGACGTAGGCGGGCAAGGAACGTCCAGCGACGAGGTAGTCGGCCTTGGTCTTGACTTTGCGGATTTGCGAGATGCTGACCGTAAGCAGAGCTACAACGATGACTGCGACGACGATTGCGTAGAGATTCATTGATACCTGCTTGTTTCGGGGGTGGACAACACGCGCACGTATTCCTCGCGCTTGGTCCTACTGGAATCCAAGGCGCTTGCGGACCTCCGCCGCCGAGAGTCCGGCGACGCGGATGACCTTGTTTCGGCTGGATTCACCGGCAGCTATGGTAACGGACGAACGCGCGACGTTCAAAAGTTTTGCTAGGAACTCGATGCAGGCCTCATTGGCACGGCCTTCGACGGGCGGCGTGGTCAGCGAAAGCTTGAGAGCGTCGCCCAACTGGCCGGAGACGGCGTTCTTCCTGGCTCGCGGATGGACGCGTATTTCGAACGTAGCGCCTTTGGGCGTGTCATTGACGGGGATTGTCATTTTCCGGCGGAGAAAATAAGTTCAAGGACGATGACTACGCCCACGGCTATAGCCTGTGGCGAATCCATAACGTTGCGACCGAGCGACCAAAGGACGGCAACCGTAAGGATGAGCGCAAGTGAATTGGCTATGACCGAACAGCCACGCGTGAAGGCGTCCGATTTGCGCGCGCGCACCAGGTTCAGCATGCCAACGGCAACGAGGGCAACTCCGCTTCCAAAGAACCAGGCCGCGTTGCGGTTCAGAGGCTTGTAAAGAGCGAAGGTCCCGACGCTGTGCGCCACGCCGAGCGCCACCATCACCCACCCGAGAATCTTGTCGATAATGCTCATGCGCTGTGGTCTCTCGCTCCGAAAATCGCTGTTCCAATTCGCACGCAGGTAGAGCCTTCTTCGACGGCTACCTCGAAATCATGCGACATTCCCATCGATAGCTCGGTCATGCTGACGCGCGGCAGATCATAGGCGGCGATGCGGTGACGCAGGTCGCGCAATGCGCGGAAGAATGGTCGCGCGCCTTCGGAATCTTGCGTGAATGGCGGCACCGTCATCAGGCCGCAGATGTCCAGGTTTGTGAGCCGCGGGGCGGCTGTGAGGATGGCGCCCAGTTCGGGGGAATCCAGCGGTATGCCCGACTTCGCTTGCTCACCGCCAACGTTCATCTCGATCAGCACTGCGACGGTCTTCCCAGCCTGTGCGCCTGCGGCGTTGAGACGTTCGGCGAGTTTCAGCGAATCGACAGAATCGATGCCGGAGAAGAGTTCGACAGCTCTTGTCGCCTTATTGGATTGAAGATGTCCGATGAGGTGGAATCGGGCCCTGGCCAAATCGCCAAGGGCGTCATGTTTGCCGAAAAATTCCTGTACGCGGTTCTCGCCGAAGAGGCGTTGTCCGGCTTCGTAAGCTTGGCGGATGCTTTCGGCAGGATGCGTCTTGGAGACGGCCATCAGCGAAACGGCTTCCGGGTCACGGCCAACGCGTGCTGCGGCGCTTGCAATGCGCGTGCGAATGGCCGCGATATTTTCGGCGATGGACATCGGAGACATTCTACCCACACATGGAAAATGGAGATGAAAAAAACGGGCACTCTTGCGAGCGCCCGTTACTTATTGTCCTTCGGAGGTCACGCTATGTCGGCGCGTCCTCGCTCCAGGCAGATCGCTGCGGGCTGTGCGCCCGAGGCAATCGATTACATAATCGCCGTCGGCGGAGCCGGTTCGTCCGGGTGTCCGGCGTTGGCGAGCGGCAGGCGAATCATCAGAATGGCCAAAGCGACCAGCACGACTGCTCCGATGATGAGCGGCGGGTGTTCGAAAATTGTCGGCAGTATCTTGATGTCCTTGCTCTTCTGTATGCCGATGATCGCGGCAATGACAAGACCGCAGAGTGCCTCTCCGGCGATAAGACCGGATGCGGTGAGCACGCCGGAATTCTCGACACGAGCCTTCTGTGCATCGTTCAACTTCTTGCGGTCGCGCAGCTTGTCGGTAACCCAGCGGAATACGCCGCCGACAAAGATGGCGAATGTCGTTTCCAGCGGCAGGTACATGCCGACCGAGAACAGCATTGGGCTGCGAACTTCGATCAGGATTAGACCGAAGCCCATCAGGATGCCTACGACAACGAGCGGCCACGCCATGTTTCCGCCGACGATGCCCGATGCCAGTGAGGCCATGAGGCCAGCCTGCGGAGCAGGAAGTTGCGGGCTGCCGAAACCGTACGCGTTGTTGAGAACCATCAAGGGGAAGAAGAGTACGAGGCTGGAGATGACGATACCGATGAGATCGCCAATCTGCATCTTCGACGGTGTGCCGCCGAGGATGTGTCCAACCTTGAGGTCCTGCAGCATCTCACCAGCGACAGCGGAACTGACGCACACGACGGCGGCTACGCCCAGAACGGCAGCGACGCCGGTGGGACCCTTGATGCCGATGGCAACCATCAGCAGGGCAGCGACGATGAGAGTGCAGAGTGTCAGCCCGGAGATCGGGTTATTGGAAGAACCGATCATGCCGACGAGATTGCCGGAAACCGCGGCGAAGAAGAAGCCGAGGATGATCATGACGATGGCGGAAAGCAATGCGCCGCCAATCACGTTAGTGAAGTAGAAGTAGAGGGCGATCATGCAGAGGAAAACGACGCCCAAGCCCATGAATATGAACTTGCTGGGCAGGTCCTGTTCGGTGCGGTTTGTGGCGGCGCTCACGGATGCGCTCTTCTTCAGGTCGGCGACGGCGCGCTTCATGCCAAGGCCGAGGCTTTTGCGCATTTTGAAGAGCGTGTACGACGCGCCGACAAGCATTCCGCCGACAGCGATCGGACGCACGATGGAGTACCAGACCGCTCCGGCCGCGCCAGCCCAACCGGCTTCACCGGCTCCGGCCGGCATGGCTGCGCTCATTTGCGGCCCAAGGAAGAAGACAAGAAGCGGAACCAGGAGTCCCCATGCAAAAATGCCACCGGCGAAGTTCAACGCGCCGAGGCGGGGTCCGATGATGTAGCCAACGCCGAGGTAAGCCGGGCTGATGGCGGGTGCCGAAAAGGCGGTGACGCCTCCGGCTGCAATCGTGGGTTCACCGGCGGCACGCGTCAACTTAACGGCGCTGGTACCCAGAGTGCCTACCTTGAAGATGAATTCCTTGGTCGCCGAGAAGAACTGGATGGCGCCGAGGAAGTACACGGTAGCGCCGACCGCCATGTTCGCGAACAGGATTTTCGCGGCGCGCGCACCCTGCTGTCCCGCCTTATGGATTTCAGCGGCAGCGACCGATTCCGGGTAGGGAAGGTCGGGATCTTCCACCATGACGCGGCGAAGCAGGGTCACGAAAAGAATGCCCAGTGTTCCGCCTACGGCCATCAGCGCGACAGAACTCATATACCCATTGCGGACGTCGAATACCGGCCAGACACCGGCGATGATGAACGCCGGGATCGTGAACACGGCGCCAGCGGCTACCGACTCACCAATCGAGCCGATGGTACGAGCCATGTTTTCTTCGAGGATGGAGCCCTTCATAAGTCTCAGCACAGCCATGGCGATGACGGCGGCTGGATAGGTGGCGGCGATGGTCATTCCCGCTCGCAAACCCAAATACATGTTCGCAGCGCCAAGGATGACGGTCATCACCAGTCCGAGCAAAACTGCACGAAGCGTGAATTCACGCATCTGCATGTCAGGGGGGACATAGGGGCGGTACTTGCTAGGGGTTGAAATCGAATCCTTGTCGTATTGAACAGACATCTTGATGGTTTATCCTTCCCAGTATTGGACGCACATAGGAGATTCGGCGCAAGTTAGCACGTAGCAAGCAGTGAGCACAAGTGCGTTAATCCTGCTTTGAATGTGATAAGACCTGTTGTCCGTGATTGCGCAGCGCACGCAAGCAGCCGTATACTGGAGGCACTGAACTCGCGAGTTCGCGCCGTGAGGAGGTCGTCTTCAGCAGTAGCGGCCACAGAGCAGCTCCAGAGTCTTCCCGAGTCCGAGAAGCTGCCAGAATAATACGGACCACCAGACTTCCTGAAATACACTCGCGCTCATGGCTCGCCTCCACTCTTTGTGACACGGTTGGAACTCTCTTCGCTACGCTTTTCCCCTCCGACTGCCGTCTCTGCCAGACACCCCTGGCGAATGCTTCGCGGCTGCCCGTTTGCGATGCTTGTCTTGCCAATATCCGGCCGGCGGAGGGTGCGCGTTGTGCCGTATGCGGCGATGTCCTGTTGTCGCGCTATGAATGTCAACTTGGCGAAGCGCGCTGCAATGACTGCGGCCGCGAGCAACCGACCTTCGTGCGCGCGGCCTCCTACGGGCCGTATGCCGGGGGACTACGCGAATTAGTGCATCTATTGAAGTATGACCGAGTGCGTCCCGCGGCGGGTGTGCTAGGCCGGATGCTGGCTGAAACCATTGCAACGCTTGAAGCGGAGTTCCCGGCGGACGTGCTGGTGATTCCGGTGCCGTTACACGCGAGCAAACTGCGGCAGCGCGGGTTCAACCAGTCGGAGCTGATAGCTGAAGCTGCGCTTCGGCACCTTGAACGGCAGAGTCGGATTCGTTATCGAAGGAACTTGAGTGCGCTTGTGCGCAAGCGTGCGACGGAGTCGCAGGTGGGCATGACGCGAGAACAACGCCGAGCCAACATGCGGGGAGCTTTTGCCGTCGGATCTCTAAACGACATTGCAAACAGCGCTCTGCTGCTAGTGGATGACGTTTTCACCACCGGCGCGACGGTGGGTGAGTGCGCTCGTGTGCTGCGCAAGGCCGGGGCGGCGGACGTTTGGGTCGTGACCGTCGGCCGCGCACTCAGGGATGCAGGAACGTTTGCGAATGTCCCCCGAGCGGGTATTCAGGAGGAGGAAGGCGAGGCGGCCCTGGTCGCACATGCACCTTAGAAATCATGAAACGTGAGGGACACAGATCGAGCCGTCCGACGATGGAGACCGCTGTGCCGGTCGAGAACCCGTATAGCGCGATGCACGCGCCGGTGCTGGTTCTGAACGCCTCCTATGAGCCGATCAACGTTTGTGCGGCACGCAGAGCGATCGTGCTCGTTCTGAAGGGCGTTGCCATGACGGAAGAGATCAACGGACACTTCTTACACTCGCCGCGCATCGCAATGCGAGTGCCCTCAGTCATTCGTCTGCTTGAATACCGCCGCATTCCGCACCAGACGCGAGCACTGTCGCGCAAGAACATCCTGCTGCGTGACCGTAATACCTGCCAGTATTGCGGCCTGCTGCTGTCCTCCAGCGACTTGACACTCGATCATGTGATCCCGCGCTCGCGCGGTGGCGCCTCTACATGGGAGAACCTCGTCGCGTGCTGCCATGAATGTAATCGCAAGAAGGGAAACCAACTGGCGCACGATACCGGCATGAGACTGTTGCGCGAGCCGCGTCCATTTACGCTGCATACCAGCCGACATATCATGCGAATGATGGGCCGCTCGGACGCAAAGTGGCGGAAATACCTGTTTTACTAAGTTGGAATTTTAGTTTCAGCAACTTGGCCGGCCGCACGTCGGTCGTTCCTTTTGCTGCGCAAATTGTGCTCGATGGCAGGCGTCTTTTGACACACCTGAGGGACTTGGCCTTGTCGGCGTAGTCGCCGATTTTGCCTAAGTTGTGAACGCCGGTTCCCAATCAGCCACCACCGAGAGAGTTGAAGGAGTGGAGTGTAGCGTTTTTTTCAATAGTTTAGCGGCCTGTCAGGTCACTGCTGTTGGAAGCGTAACTGCTTATTCAATAATCGCTGCCAGACCCTCTTCTGGCAAAAACCCTTCACGCAAGCTGATAAGAAGTCCTGGAGTATAAATGCCGGAAAACGTGATGGAGCATATTGTTACGGAATTGCGCCAAACCGGCGCCCAGTATTATCCCGAACACGGGGAGCTCAGGAATGTTCGGGTTGTGGGCCACACTCCCAAGAGCGACCACTATATTTATGACATCGTGATCGACTTTGCGGATGGCGCGGAGCGATTGGCGGCCAAGGTTTATCGCGCAAGCAAGTGCGGTGCGCGGGGCTCGAAGGACATGGCCAGCGTGGAGACCCGCAATCTACGCAAGGTCTATGACACGTTTCGCAAAAAGAACCTGGCCGGGGTTCCACGCCCCGTTGGCGAGTTCGTGGAGTTTGGGGCGGTGGTTGCCGAGAAGCTAGGCGGCATGCCGCTGCAATCGATCATCATGAAGGCTGCACTTCTTCCGGGCTATGCCGACCTTGGCACGTTGCACGCAGCAGCTCGCCACGCTGGCGAGTGGCTTCGCCGCTTCCACAAGGCTACGGCCGACTTGCCGGCTCCGTTCGACGGTGTAACTCTGCTGCGCGAACTTGAAAAGCTTTGCGCGAACTGCAAGGGTTCCGGACTGGACGAAGCCTCTGTACGGATGATTCTGTCGGGAACTAAGTCGATCCTGTCCAAGACCAGGAAAGCGCTGCCGACCTCGGCTGTGCTGAACGACTTCTCGCCCTTGAACATCGTTCTTGGCGAAAAGGGCGTGGGCTTCAGCGACTTCGCCAACATGGCGGAGCGCGGTACGTCGTATAGCGACGTCGCATCGTTCCTGGCTTCCGTGGAGGCGTTGGAGAAATATCCCTTCTGTAACCGATCGATCACGACCGAGGTGCAGGAGAGTTTTCTGGAAGCTTATGGCGTAACCCCCGCGGAGCAGCAGATTTTGCGGGTTTTGAAGATGCAGGCTCTGCTTAGCATGTTCGCTCAGGGCCGCAACGTGAAGGAAAGCGCCGTCCGCAAGAAGGTGATGTGGGCGACGGTGATGAAGAGATTCATACAGCAGGCGGCTGAGCGGTCGCTAGCGCCAGCTGCGTAGGCAACTCCTTCGCCGCTGTCTGAAGATGGCAATGAAGAAGGCGACGGCTGGCAGCCGTCGCCTTTCTCTTTCCCTACTCAAAGTTTCCGGCTTCGTTACTTCGGTGTCTGCGGAGGCGGCGTCTGCCCTTGGGGAGCCTGTTGTTGTGACTGGCCCGGAATCTCCTGACCTTCGTAGGTGATGCGACTCTTGGACCCGAAGCGCTTGTAATTCGTGTATTTCACGATCTGCCGAATATGCACGTCACCGGCGGAAAATTGTAGCGTGTCATCGACTCGCGTGTAGGTCGGAAACCAGTACCTGCCATCTACTTGCTCGCGGTACGTGGTGAATTTGGGGAACAGGTTTTCCTGCCCTCTCTTTTGCACGACGTCGGGCACATTTTTACCGAAAGTCTTCACGATCTGGAAATCGTGGTCGTCCACCCAGATGCGGCCTTCAAAGTAGCGCTGATTCTTTTCAATGCGCTTGGGCTTGATGTCGAACACGTACGTGTTCAGTTCATCCTGTTTCTGCTGACCCGCGTAGCTGATGTCGTATAGCCCGATTTCGTCGCTGGTCAACACGAACGGCAGGCGTTTCTCGATGTCTTCGAAGTCCTCGCGTGTCATCTGTACACGTTGCAGGGAGGACTGAGGCGCGAATACCACCTGCTCCTGGCGGCGTCCCTTATCGTCAAAAAGAATATCGACGACGGACTGGTACTCGCCATCGACGGTGTTGCCGTCGATCGTCTGCACTTTCACCGACTGTCTCCATGTGTAGTTCTCGCGCGCCTCCTTGAACTCTTTCTCCTTCGTGGCGAAGCGCTGAATAACCTCTTCCACCGTGATACCCGATGGAGGAACCGTTCTCAACTCGCCCTCGCCCCGGTCCTGCGCCAGTGCGGGAGCGGAACTTAGCAGCGTGAATAAGAGTGCCAGCAGCGGAGCAGTGCGGAGTAAGTGTTTGATTCTCATGAGAGTTTTCCTGTGATTCTTCCAGCAATTAGATGCGAAGCTCGCACCAGAGATGCAGTTGGCAGTTGCCGCTCGAGCAGTGAATCGGGAGACATCAGGCGATATTATGCTTGCCTGTCCGGCTACTCCGCATAGAATGTTAGCGCGTACTCCCCCAACCATGAGCGAGTTTCTTAAGGGCATTCCTGCAGTAATGACCGTCGGCGTCGTCGTCGGCGTCTTCTTTTCCCTGCAGAGGCAACACCGAACTGCACGCGTGCGCTTCTGGGTTATTGGTTGGTCGGTCATGTTCCTGCACTTTGTGGCCGCGCTGTTCTCAGTGTCTTCGCCGGGGGCAACTTGGATAGTAAACACGGTTCAGTTGGCAACGTTGCAGGTGGCGGGGCTGGCTTTCCTCGTTTCCATGACCACCCTGGTCGAAGTGCCACGCCTGCGCTCAGGGGCCTTTGTGCTCATGAGCATACCGCTGGTGACGTATGCCGGCATGATGGCGGCGAATAGTTCCAACCGGCTCGCATACTCATGTTTGGCTGCGTGGATATTCTTCGGTGGCGCAGCCTGGTTCCTGGCCTGGTACGGCCGATTCTCGGTCTACGTCGTGTGCACGATGGGATTCCTTGCGTCGCTCGGCGGGATCGCGCTTTGGCATATCCGCACGGAGCACGCCGACATCGCGTTCTATACGATGTTGCTGGCGATGTATACGCTCGCGGGTGTTCTCTTCGCGCGACGATTCTGGCGTGCCTCTGCCGGTGTACTGCTTTCCTGCGGCGGCTTTTTTGCCTGGGCAGGGATATGGGCATTGGCGGCTTTCGCACCCAGTGTCGTCGCCATCGTGGGCTTCGACAGCGACCTGTGGAACATCCCGAAACTCTTCGTTGGCGTAGGCATGATCCTGACCCTCTTGGAAGAAGAATCACGCGGTGCGCGGGCGGCGGGGGAGCGAGAGCGCACGCTGAATCTCCAGATGGGGCGCTTTGCCGACATCACCTCCCGGCTGTTGGGTGGTGCCGAGGTTCGGTCGCTGTGCAGCGAGATCGCGCAGGTCATTACTGAATTTGCGAATTTCCGGCGCGTCGCCATCCTTCTGCCCGATGAGCGGAACCGCCTGGTGCTCGTGGGCCACGCTGGCGTAAGTTCCGAAGCATACGAGCAACTCACTAAAAAACTCACCGACTTCACAGCCGAAAAGGTAGCGGAACTCTGCGCCGGGGCGCGACAGATTGGGCACAACTCATTCATCTGCAGCGGCGCTGCTGCACGCGCGTACGCCGTCAGCAGCATCGAACACTTCGACATGAACCCGTTCTGGCGCGAGGGCGATGAACTGCTGGTGCCGTTGCGCTCAGCGCAAGGGGCAATCGTGGGATGCATCTTGCTTGACGATCCCAAAGATGCAAGCCGCGTTACGCACGAGGAGATGTCGAAAATCGAAATGCTGGCCAGCGACGTGGCCGTCGCCATCGAGAATGCCACGCTCCAGCGACGCATCGTCCTGCAGGAGAAGATGGCATCGGTCGGGCAGCTAGTCTCCGGCGTGGCTCACGAGCTGAACAATCCTCTGACGGCCGTCATGGGTTACACCGAACTTATGTCGGACAGCGACACCGAAGGCCGTTATCAGCGCGAGCTGGACATCATTCGTCGTGAAGCCAGACGGATGAAGCTAATCATCGACAATCTGCTGCGCTTCGCTCGCCAGGCAAAGACTGAGACCAAGGCGGCAGTCTTCCAGCAGGTGCTGGTCGAGGCGCTGAATCTGCGCGACTATGAACTGAAAAGGCTTGGAGTCGTGGTGGAGAGTGACGTCCCGTCGAACCTGCCACCCGTCGCCGTGGACGAGGCGCAGCTCAAGACGGTTGTGGTGAACCTGCTGAGCAACGCGGCGGACGCAATGCAAAACTCCGACGAACGAAGCGTGACGGTACACGCGCGCCATGTCGGGGAGAGAGTGGTTGTGAGCGTGCTGGATACCGGCGGCGGCTTCAGCGACGTGACGCGGGTCTTCGATCCTTTCTTTACGACGAAAGGCCCGGGGCGCGGCACCGGGCTGGGACTAAGCATCTGCTATGGGATTGTGAAGCAGCATGGCGGCGACATTTATGCGCGCAACGTGCATCCGCGCGGTGCATGCGTCAGCATGGAGCTTCCGGCGCTGAATGGAGAGGAAGCGGCAAGGGCGCACGGTTCGGCCGCTACGCTCGGGTCGTGATCCTCGTCCGCGCTCAGGACTCGTTGGCGCGTTAACGTCGTCGGCCTTGTAGCCCGTTGGCGTGCAGGCTCTCGTGTGCGGCGTTCGACCTACTCTCCCCTTCTGCTTGCGGCTGGGCCACTGGTTCGGCAAGTTTAACGAACTGGATGGCTAGCCGGAACCGGCAGCAGTTATTAGGTCCGAATCGGGCGTTGCCTTTCTTCAACAGTTCTTGCAGCCGTTCATCCTTGGGAAGCTCGCCTTTGTACCGGTTGAACGCATCGAAACGTGCCTCTACAACAACGAATGCACGCTTCTTGGTTTCGAAAAGATCATCTAGACGCTTTCTCGCGGCACTGCTTTCGTCCTTATTTTCCAACACCGGCAGAGTTGAATCGTCGTCGTTTGCGGCTGCCGGACACGCTGGATCAAGGAAGAAGCTGTACTCCAAGGTTGATTCAATAACGCCAGCGGTCACAACCTTCTGCTGATCGTACATTTCGGGATGGCGCACGATCTCACAAAACGGAACATAGCCACGTTGTGGTCCATCGCCCGATTGTGCAACCGGTGCCAACAGGAGGACAGCAAATGTTAGTAGTAAAGTTCTCATCGCACCCTCCTTATCTTGGCTTAGTGATATTGGGATCGTAGGTGAGCACATCCAATCTTACAGCCGATTTGTTCCTAAGCTGGCTACCTTCGTTTAGACTTACGATTTCGTATGCCGCAGCCATTTGGCAATCGGCAGAGGACGGCCTTATGCCGTCGTTTCTGGAGGCGCAATGATACGTCGCATTCTACTGGGCAGCCTGTTGCTGCTCTCGTGTTTCGCTTTCGCGCAGAGCAAGCGGCCCTTCACTTTGGACGACATGATGCAGTTGAAGCGTGTCGGCGATTTCGTTGTCTCACCGGATGGGCGCTGGGTGGCTTTCACGGCCGTGGACGTCAGCCTGACGGACAACTCGCGCAAGCCGCACCTGTGGGTAGTGCCGGTTGCGGGTGGCGAGTCGCGGCGTTTGACGACCGCGGGCGGGCCGGGCGAAGACCGTTTGCGCTTCGCGCCCGACGGCAGGAGCGTGCTGTTCGTGAGCGCGCGCGATGGTGGTTCGCAGGTGTGGGTGCACCAGTTCGATTCCGTTAACGGCGTGCTCATGGGTGAACCGCGCAAGGTGACCAGCATTTCGACAGAAGCGAGCGGCGCGACGTGGTCACCTGACGGTAAGTGGATACTGTTCACAAGCGATGTCTATCCCGATTGCCCGGATGACGCGTGCAACAAGGGGAAAGAAGATGAGCGCGAGAAGTCGCGGGTGAAGGCGACTGTGTATGAGCATCTTTTCTACCGGCATTGGTCGAGCTACTTCGGGGGCAAGCGTTCGCACCTGTTTCTCGTTCCGGCGGAGGGAGGCGTGGCTCGCGACCTCGTGCCCGGCGACCACGATGTGCCTCCGTTCTCGCTCGGCGGACAGGACCAGTACGCGTTTTCGCCCGATGGCAAAGAGATCGCCTTTACCGGCAACATCGAGGAAGTGCAGGCGACGAGCACCAACAGTGACGTATTCGTCTTGTCGCTGACAGAGCAAGGTGCGAAGCCGAGGAACCTGACCGCAGAGAACAAGGGCAGCGATTCGACAGCAATGTATTCGCCGGACGGCAAGTGGCTGGCGATCCGCTCGCAGTTCCGCGCCGGCTACGAGAGCGACCGCTTCCGTCTGCGCCTGATCGAGCGCGCAACGGGAAAGATCACAAATCTAACCGAAGGCTTCGACCGCTGGGTGGATTCGATGGCGTGGGCTCCGGACTCGAAGAAGCTGTACATCACGGCGGGAGACAAGGGCGAGTCGCCACTGTACGCCGTTGATATTTCGGGCGGCACGCCGGTCGAAGTTGTTCGCGGATCCAACGATTCACCCGCACCGACGCCGAATGGGAAGACGATCATATTCGGCCGGAACTCGGTGCAGTACCCGACTGAACTGTTCGCCGTGCAAGTTGATCCGGCAGGCGGGAAGGCGTCCGGCAAGGACGCGCAGCTAACCAGCGTGAATCGCGAAGTTTTCTCCGCCGTCTCCATGCAGCCTGTCGAACCCTTCTGGTTCACCGGGTCGGAGAAGGCAAAGGTGCAGGGCTTCATCGTGAAGCCGCCCAACTTCGATGCCGCAAAGAAGTATCCGGTGAAGTTCCTCATCCACGGGGGACCACAGGGGGCGTGGGGCGATGACTGGTCGTTCCGGTGGAATCCGAATATGTTCGCCTCTGACGGCTACGTGGTCGTCATGGTGAATCCGCGCGGCTCGACCGGCTACGGACAGAAATTTGTCGATGACGTGAACGGCGACTGGGGTGGACGCGCTTACAAAGACCTGATGATGGGCCTGGACTATGCCGAGAAGACGTATCCGTACATTGACAAAGACCGCGAGTGCGCTATGGGCGCGAGCTACGGCGGATACATGGTGAATTGGATTCTCGGACACAACACGCGCTTTAAGTGCCTGGTCTCACACGATGGCATGTTCAACACCGAGAGCGCGTACGGTTCGACCGAAGAGCTGTGGTTCCCCGAATGGGAGCTCAAGGGTACGCCGTGGAATAACCGGGCGACGTACGTGAAGTGGTCTCCGCACCAGTACGCGAAGAATTTCAAGACGCCGACGCTCGTCGTTCACGGGCAGCTTGATTACCGTCTCGACGTGAGCGAAGGCTTCCAGCTATTCACAACCTTGCAGCGACTGGGCGTGCCTTCGAAGATGCTGTACTTCCCGGACGAAGGCCATTGGGTTCTGAAGCCGCAAAATTCGCAGCTCTGGTACAAGACGGTTAACGGCTGGGTGGACAGTTATCTGCAAGGGGCAAACGTCGGACGGCAGACATCAGACAGCAAACGCTAGATGTCACACGATAGATAGGTGTAAGAGAACCAGAAGGCACGGCTCGCGAGCCGTGCCTTCTTTTTTGGGAACAGCGGGTTGAGCGAGAACAGCGCGACCGCGAGATGGTGCGCTTCTTATAGCTTAGGAAATTAATGTTTCGGAGCTTGTTGCGCTGTGTGCTCGGCTGCGGAAAGATACGCTCCGCCGAGCAGCATCAGGCCGGAGACGAAGGCCCAGAACATCAGTGTGACGGATATCGAAAATGGGCCATAGACTTCCTGGAAATCCAGCCACGGAAGGGCCGCTACGTAGAGCCACTTGGCGAACTCGAAGAGTAGGCCGGTAACGGCAGCAGCCGGCAACACGGCCCGCGGTGGCACCTTGCCGTTCGGCAACACCCAATAGATTAGGAAGAAGATTCCAACCGACGCGACGATAGAGAAGATCTTCATGACGAAGTAAGCGAGGGCGCGGAACAGAATGCCTCCGCCGAAAACCTGCCCGAGTAGATGCCAGTTCGCGGCTGTTGCGCCGATGGAGAGCATCGCCAGCGAGCCGCATCCGAAGGCGAGGCCCAGCGACATAATCTGGTTGCCAAGATAGGAGCGGTCTTTTCTAAATCCCCAGACCTTGTTCAGCGCGACTTCCAGCGGTAGGAATATGCCTGTCGAGCTGATGATCAGCATGATGATCGAAAAGACCTGCACGGTGTGTCCGGCGGCAAGCACGCGCAGGTTCTTGATGACGAAATCCTGGTTGCTCGGCAGGTAGTCGCGGAGCAGGCCGAGCACGACCTCGTACATGGTTTGCGAGTGAAAGACGCGCCGCGTGATCGTGAGCAGCAGCACGATAGCAGGGAAGAACGAGAGAATTGCGTTGGCTGCAACCGAAAATGCATAGGTATGCACTTCGGTCGTCATCAGGTACTTGAAGGTTGGGGCGGCCTGGCGATGCACTGCGCCGAAAAGGGGGCCATGACTCTGGACGGGCGTAGGCCATGCCTCGGCCGCAGAAGCAGCGACGGGCGCGGTTCCAGCGTGTTGAACGTCTTCACCGGCGAGTGACATCTCTTCTGAATCGTAACAGAGTAGGTAATTTTCGTCGGCCTGAACAGGCAGGAGAAAACAACCGAGAGGTCCAACACGAAGACCCTATGAGACGAGTTCCTGTTTGTGGCCACCAAGCCCGTTTCGGGAAAACGCTAAATCGTGTTGTTCTGAGTACTTGCCAAAGTCCAGAGTTCCTGCAATCATGCCCTGCCTACGGAATAAGGTAGGACTGGCCGACAGGTCAGGAGTGCAGGTTGATGTTTCGTCAGCAGTGTGTGAAGCAAATGAATTCGGGCTCCGGAGCTTTGCGCCGCGCAATCGTGGCGTAAAACTCGGGAGTCCTTATTTTTTTGCGCGAAGAAGGTGCTGGACCGGAGCGACAACCTTGGAGCCACTGTGGAGCGGAGCTTTGGGCAGACTTCACGCCCGGAGCCGCACATTGGCAGGAGCTACTAACAGAGTACTGAGGCGAAAGGAGTTCGTCGTGAAAGAAAAGGGAACAGTCAAGTGGTTCAACGGTGCCAAGGGTTATGGCTTCATCCAGCGCGCCACGGGCGAGGATGTCTTCGTGCACTTTTCCGTCATTCAGGAAACCGGGTATCGCACATTGAACGAGGGCGAGACCGTCGAATTTGAATGTGTGACAGGTCCCAAAGGCTTACAGGCACAGAACGTGAGCCGCGGCTAACTGGCGCTATACATACCTGAAACCCTCTCGGGAAACCGGGAGGGTTTCCTTTTTCAGCCTACTGCAACTCCAGCGAAATCAATTCGCCCTGGCCGGGGCCATCGGATTTGTAATTCACCGCTACTTTCACGTTCTTCCATTCGCAGGAAAACTTCTCGGCGCCGATCAGCACCAGCGTGCGGGAGTCGGCGGTCTGCATCTTCAGGTGCTTGCCGCCGCTCGTCATGTTGAGTACGGCACGCGGTGCAGCAGAGCAATCGATCGAGAGCAGAGTGCCCTTCGCAAACTCGACTTTGCGCATATCCGGCCTTGCAGTTTTGGTTTCAGGCTCGGCATCATTGATGGCTTCAGCGTTTGGATTCTCTTTGGGCCGCCACTGTGGCGCCGTGGGGTCGCGGTCGGCTCCAATGTGTTGCTCCGACCAACGAGTCTGCTGCGTCCGCCTGGTGTCGAGCGATGTGAGCACTTCTGTGGCTTGCGTTGCGATCTTTGAATCCTGGCTGTTTTGCAGGTGCTGGAGCAGACCCTTCGCGTCGTCGTACTTGTTGTTGAACATCTGCATCTGCGCCAGGTTCAGGAGGTAAACCTCGTTGCGCGGACTGAGTTCCACGGCACGCCGCATCTGTGCCAGCGCTGGTTCCGGGCGATCCAGCAAGAGGCTGGTCCATGCCAGCAGGTGGTAGGCGTCCGCATACTGTTGATCGAGATCGACGGCCCTCTGCAACTCGAACAGAATCTGCTGCGCTTTGCTCGCAATTCGCACGTCGGTTTGCGAACCGCGGTTGAGCAGCACAGCATAGTAGTAGTGTGCGCGGGAATCGTTAGGGTTTAATTGGGCGGCGCGCTGAAGGTGCTGTGCGGCCAGGTCGAAATCGCCCGAGCGCAGATACGCTAACCCCACGCCCCGGTGCGCAATGGGGTTGTTGGGATCATTTGCCAAAACCTGCTTGAATTCCTCGACAGCTTGCGCGTGGTGGTCGGCCACGTGCGCGTGCAGGTCGGCGACAATGGCGAGCGCTTGCGCGTCAGTAAGTTTGGACACCGTGAATGAAGGGAGTTCCAGAGGTACTGGGGCGGGCACGCGATGCATGGTTCCGCGACCGGCGCGCCAGTATTCGTAAATCACTTTGTCGAACTGCTTTGCATCCATTCCAAACGCCTGTCGGATTGCATCGGCGATCGGAACCTTGCGGTTCATCGAGAGATCGAAGTACTGGCCCAACTCGTTCATCTTTTGGTTGTCGAAGATCCAATGAACGACCAGCCACGATTGCGCATAGAAGAGCTGTCGCGCGTGTCCGCTTTCGTTGTAAGCATTGGATTCGTGCGCCACGCTGAACAGGTCAACCATGGGAGTCAGCGAATTCGCTTGGTTGAGCACGGAGGCCGACGGAGGGGCCTGTCCGATCTCGACGTCTTTTGCCGAGACCTTCATGGACGCGTAATACTCGGCAAAGCCTTCGTCGAACCACGCCTGGGTTCGCGGATAATTTGAGTTCAGCAGCGTGTGAGCGTATTCGTGGAAGGCAACGGAGTTGTTCTCCGATGAGAGGTCGAGCGCGATGTAGTTGCGGTCTTCACCCTGCTGATAGAAGCCGGCGACCTCAACGGCTTTTCCGTTGTAAACCGGTCCGGCAGCGCGCAGATCCTTGCTGGAACGGAATGCCACGATCGATAGCGGAACAGGAGAGTTGACCTTGGTGCGGCGGAACATCGAAGCGAAGACACCGCGCATCTGCTCGAAGCGGTTCAGTATCTCGCGGGCTTGGCGGTCGCTGCCGTCAGTGGCGATGACGAAGTTCGGCGAGCGGACTTCAATCCATTGTTGCGCATGTGCAGGCAGCGCCAGCACATGCATCAGCATGGAAAAGAAGAGGATTGCGATTCGGCGGACAGCCATGGGTTCCTCCACCGGTTCGTAGCTGCGCCGATGCTATCACCGTACGGTCGCGTCAGCGAGTTGCGGCAGCAACTTCCATGGGCAACTCGTTGCAGAATTGCCTGATCTGGGCACGTTGTGTGGCCGTAAGTTCCAGGAACTGAAAGCCGCAACGGAAGCCGGCGCGGTGGCGCAACTCCGCAGGAATCTGAAAAGGTTCGCAAGCGGGGAGGCTGAATTCGAGCGTAACGATGGTGCCGAGTTCGAGTTCGCGTGTTAGAGTGACGCCGATTCCGCCCTGGCCTAGATGGCTCGTTCGACCATGGATCACTTCCAACCTGCCGTTCTGCCATAGTATGACTTTGAGGCGCAGGTCGGCTTTGAAGCGCTGATACTTGCGGCTTGCAGACCACTTCTTGGTGTCCAGGTCTCCCGACTTCATTTCCCAGGGTTCTCCACTTCTTTCTTTGCCGTAGATTCGGTAGCGGATTCACGCAGCCTGCGCAGCGCCCAGCGCGAGTGTTCGGCCAGATTTTCGTCCGGATCGTTTGCAAGCGTCTCAAGCTTCGCAGCGAATTTTAGGTCGCCGGAGTTCCCCAAGGCAATCACAACGTTGCGGCGTAAGCCTTGATACTTGGCGCGTTTCACGGGCGAGTCACGAAATAACTCGCGAAATTCCTCTACGCTGATGCCGGCCAGCCACTCGAGAGATGGGTTCACCAGTTCCTGACGCGGCGCAAGCTGCGGTGTGCGACCGATAGGCGCTTTGCGATTCCACGGGCAGACGTCCTGGCAGATATCGCAGCCGTAGACGTGGCGGCCAACGCCTTCTCGCAACTCTTCGGGGATGGCCCCACGCTTCTCTATGGTGAGGTAAGAAATGCACTTCGTGGCATCAAGCTGGTGAGGACCAAGGAAGGCGTCTGTCGGGCAAGCATCGAGGCAGCGAGTGCAGGTGCCGCAACGGTCAGCAGCGGGCAGGTCGGGCGCAAGTTCAAGCGATGTGAGGATGACGCCAAGGAAGAGCCACGATCCAAGTTGCTGGTTGATGATGCAGGCGTTCTTGCCGATCCAGCCAATGCCGGCGTACTTCGCGTAAACGCGCTCAACGAGGGGACCGGTATCCACATAACACCAGGTACGGACGGTTTCGCCAGACTCCGCGACACCCTGGTGAAGCTCGGATTCGACTCGTCTTAGGTTCTTCAGAACGACATCGTGATAGTCAGTCTGGCTCCAGCCGTACCGGGAAATCCATCCGTTTCTCGGGTCAGGGTCTTCGGTGGAGTAGGGCTGAGCGCTGTTGTAGTTGATCGCACAGACGACGACCGAGCGCGCCCACGGAGCAGCGTGACTGAGGGAAGAACGCTTGAGCCGTCCCTGTTCATCGCGCTTGGCGAGGTATTGCATCTCGCCGCCATATCCGCTCTCGATCCACTCAGGAAAGTAGTCGAGTTCGCGATAGTCTCTGACCCCGGAAATTCCGGCCACGTCGAAGCCTGCGTCGATTGCAGACTGCTTCACCGTCGAGGCGAGTTCGGAGACTTTCATGCGAATACCAGAAGGGTGTTCAATACTTTGCGTTCAAAACATTGTAAAGCGACATGTGAGTAGGCGCAGCGCACTGAGGCCGACGAGAGCACCAGAATGCAAACATCTGGATTCAGAAGTGTCACACTTTCCGGCCCCTCGCTCCAGAAACAATCACCGGCCGAGTGCCGGTTCACGCAAAAACCGATCGTGGTTTCCCAAACTGTTGCAGGAGAACGGGTTCAGCATAGGCGCGCGGTTCGTGAAAAGCAGAATTTCCGGGCTGATTGGCCGCTCGCTTGCTGCGAACAATGCAGTCAACAGAGTGCCAGGTGTCTGTGCCTATGATGAAGTCTTACTGCGATGTGCGTTCTCTGTCTCTTTCCGCAAACAGACTGCTGCGCCTGTTCATAGTCTGCATAGCGTTGGCTCTAACGTTTACCGCGCTGTCAGCCAGCGCCGCGCCGTGTCCGTCCAGCACGGCAAATCCCTCGGTGACGATCTGCACGCCCTCGAACAACGCAACCGTGGGATCTCCGGTGAACATCATCGCCGGCACCACGGATTCAAATTCTGTGAAGCTGATGCAGATTTACGTGGACGGGGTGAAGGCCTACCAGGTAAGCGCCGCCGAGTTGAATGCCAGCCTGGCGATGTCAACCGGCACGCATCGGCTGACCGTGCAGGCGCAAGACAGCACGGGGGCCATATTCAAGCAGACGATTTACATCAACGTGAGCAGCGGTGGCAGCAGTGCGCCGTGCACGCTGAGCGCGGTCAATCCGTCTTTGACGATCTGCACGCCAGCCAATAATGCGACGGTCACCTCCCCGGTGCATGTCGTGGCCGGAACTACGGATTCGAACAGCGTGACGTTGATGAAGATTTATCTCGACGGCACGGCCGTGTACAGCACTGCCGCCAGCACTCTCGACACGAATGTCTCGATGTCCTCGGGCACGCACCGCTTGGCGGTGCAGGCGTGGGACTCGGCGGGACAGGTGTTCAAGTCTGTGGTGTACGTGACCGTGGGCAGCACGCCGCCGCTGCCCACGGGCGGCATTACGAATCTGGAGCACATTATCTTCATGATTCAGGAAAACCGTTCGCAGGATAACTACTTCGGCAGGATGGTGCAGTACAGGCAAGACCGCGGGTTTATGGATCCGTACGATTCACTTCCGCTGAACGTGGCACCGCTGGACCGCGCCGGACATCCCGTGCAGCCCTACCACTTTGAAACCGTTTGTCATGAAAACCTCAGCCCTGGGTGGAACGAAAGCCATTACGACGTGAATGGCGGCAAAATGGACAACTTCATGAAGACGACCGGGTCGATTCCTTCCACCATCGATCCTGACGGCACGCGCGCGATGGGGTACTACGATTGGACGGACCTGCCGTACTACTATGAGCTGGCCTTCCAGTTTGCAACCAGCGATCGCTTCTTCGCCTCCGTGCTGGCGCCGACCATACCAAACCGTATGTACCTGTTTGCCGCAACGTCGTTTGGGCACATCCGTCCTGACGCTGCGCCGAGCGGAGGCTGGACGCAGCCCACGATTTTCGACGCCCTGGACAAGGCTGGAGTCTCCTGGCGCTACTACTACCAGGACAACAGCGTGTACCTGGCTGAGTGGCAAACATGGGCCAAGGATTCGGGCAAGGTCTACAACATCTCAAACTGGTACAGCGACGTAAACAACGAGAGCACGCTGCCGAAGGTCATCTTCATCGAACGTGCGGGCAAATTGGGATTGGATGAGCACCCGACCAACAACATCCAGAAGGGCGCTGCATCTGTGAAGAAGATTTTGGACGCACTGATGCAGAGTCCCTCCTGGGCCTCGGCGGCGTTCATCTGGAGCTTCGACGAGGGTGGAGGTTTGTACGATCACGTGAATCCGCCGGCGGTGGTGAAGCCGGACGGAATCGCGCCCATGCTGCGTTCCACCGACAGGCCGGGGGACTTCAACCAGATGGGATTCCGTGTCCCGCTGATCGTCGTCTCGCCGTGGGCGAAGCCGCACTACGTATCGCACACGCCGATGGAGCTGACCTCAATTCTCAGGCTGATCGAAAAGCGCTTCGCCGTGCCATCCCTGACAGCGCGTGATGCGAATGCGCCGGACATGACCGAGTTCTTCGACTTCAGCAATCCGGCGTGGCTCACGCCTCCGGCCCTGCCGAACCAGCCAACCGACGGGCTGTGTTCGTTCAATGCGGAGAAGGCGCCTGGACATTAGTGCGTATCGAGCAGTCGCTTTCGTTGCGTTGCGCATCGGAATACGCTAGCGCATTTTCTGGGCCTAACGTGGGCGTCTTGCGCCGGTGCTGAATGTGGGGGCCGCACATCATGTTGTCTCGTCGCGAGCGCTATGCGATCGACGCCATAAAGCCAGCGAAGCAAGAGCCAGAGTCGCGCGTACGCAACTGGAACGAGGTATACCAGTCGTATGTGCCGGAACTGGCTGTGCTGGAGGCGCAGCGCTGTTTGCTCTGCGAACACGCGCCGTGCCAGCGTGCCTGTCCAGTTCACAACGACATTCCGGCGGCGTTCTTCCTTCTCGGACAGAGTGACTTTCTGGGCGCTGCACAGAAGTTTCTAGACACGTCGAACCTGCCGGACGTTTGCGGGCGCATCTGCCCGCAGGAGAAGCTCTGCGAAGGCTCGTGCATCGTCGGCGCGAGCAAGCCTCCTGTAAACATAGGCAAGCTGGAAGCGTTCGTCATCGACTACGTGCGTCGGAACTACGGCTATCCGCCGCGCCGCCGTGAACCAGATACCGGTATGCGAGTGGCCATCGTGGGTGCGGGCCCTGCGGGACTTGCGGTTGCCGAAGAACTCGCTGTCTCAGGTCATCAGGTTACGGTGTTCGACGCGTGGCCATTTCCCGGCGGACTGCTGCTCTACGGCATACCGAATTTCAAGCTCGACAAAGAGATTGTCTTCACCAAGATTAAGTATCTCGAATCGCTCAGTGTGCGTTTTGTGCCGAACTTCCGCGTAGGATACGACCGCACCGTCGACGGCCTTATTGCCGATGGATTCGACCTGGTTTTCCTCGGTCATGGCGCGGTGAAGGGTGGCGAGGTCAAAATCCCGGGCGAGGACGATTACCGCTACATCTACCAGGCGACGGAATACCTTGTGCGCGGCAACGTCCCGCAGGATCTCATTCCGGGCTACTGGAGGGATGCGGCCAACCCAAGGCCACATGCGGGCGAGGTAACGGTCGTCATCGGCGGCGGAGATACCTCGATGGACTGTGTTCGCACGGCGCGCCGGTTGAGTCCTGCGAGCAAGGTGTACTGCATGTATCGGCGGACGGAAGCGGAGATGCCGGGACGTATCGAGGAACGCGTCCACGCCAAAGAAGAGGGCGTGCTCTTCGAATGGCTTACGGCGCCTGTGCGGTTTGTCGGCAACGAGCGAGGGGAAGTCAGCGCGATCGAGTGCGTTCGGATGAAACTCGGTGCTCCGGACGAAAAGGGTAGGCGAACCCCGGCACCCGTCGAGGGCTCGAACTTTTTGCTGCCATGCGACACGGTGGTGCTGGCCGTTGGATACAGCCCGGAAACCGACATTCCATCTAGCACGCGCAACCTGCAGGCAACGCGATGGGGAACCGTTGTGGTGGCGAGCGAAGAGACTGGCGAGACTACGCGCGAAGAGGTCTTTGCCGCTGGTGATAACGTGCGTGGCGCCGACCTGGTGGTTACGGCCATAGCCGCAGCCCGCAACGTCGCGCGGCAGATGCACCAGAAGCTCGTGAGAATCGCGGACCGGAAGGCCAGGTTCGCGGACGCCGCCGGGGGACTGTAAGGAGGCGAAAAAATGAGCGGCACGTAGCCGCTCTTGCGTCACTTTCTTGAGTGTCCGGTGCCCTAGATCCCCAGCTTTTTCACTTCCTCGTTGTAGTACTTCCTGTAAAGGATGTCCCATTCCTGGGAGCCTTCGAGGATCGTGCGGCGCTGGGTTTCGATCTTGTGGCGAGCGGCCTTGTCGATATTCGCTTCTTCCAGCATGAGCTGTTCAAGAATGCGCCGGGCTTCTACGCGGATGGTATTGCGGTCTTCCAGGAAATCGACTTCTGGCGAGTCGGCCAGTGCGTCGGCGACTGTGTGCGCAAGTTTATTGACCTTATCGCGGCTGATCCTCATAGTACCGCCTTGTACTTGCGAACGAGTTCGTTCTTGATCTTCTTGAACATCTCCTGGTAGTTGGCTCCGCTCCGGCGCATCTCGTCGGAATAAGCCTCCAGGATGACGCGCACCTCTTCGTTGATGCGGTCTTCCAGGCTCAATTCATCCACGAGAGCGGCGTTGACGCGTTCCGTGACCTTGTTAAGTTCCCTGGTCTCGATGAACTCGCCTTCGATCAGTTTGTTGGTAACTTGGCGGGCTATGTAGCCCACGTATTCCTTAGACAAGAGCATGTTGGTTTGATAGTCCGTGCAGAAAGACGTTAGTTTAGCACACGCCAACTCACGGTCGGCCTACGGGGAGGATCCCCGTTCCTCTTTGCTTGCACCGCGCGCGGCCTTTGAGGCACCATGCCGCTCGCCGGTCCAGTGCTGGATTGGGAGTATGATGACAGCAGCAGCGAAGATGTGTTCTCACATCTACATCTGCCGGCATCCCAGGCTGAGTAGGCTACAAAGCTATGATCGACGATCTCACCGGACTTAAGGACGATATGACGGCCTTCATCGAGGGTCACGGCATGCGCCGTTTCCAAGGCTACGTCTCCGATGATGTCCAGAGCGTGCTCTGGGATGGAGGCGAGAACCAGGAAAGCTGGAAGGATTTTGTCGAACTAGCCAAGGCTGCATCCGCGCCTTTCCTCACCATGAATGACATGGTTCTGGAGCGCACGGACATCGACTACCTTGTCACGCGCCTGCAGCGCTCGAATTACGCCAACGAAGAAGATGTCGAAGAAGCGCGATGGCTGCGAACGCATATGGGGAAGACTGGCTTTATTCAGCTTGGATTTCCTTACCAAGGCATGATGTTCCTCTTCGAAGTCTCTAATGACTGGTACGACCGGTACCAGCGACTGCTCGATCTTGCCGACGACTTCGGCAGCCTCACCATTGACGAATCCGATCAGGACGACGAGCGCTGACACGTGCTTTGGATCCCGCGCAGGCCCCAAGAATCTCTGCTCAAAGTTGCTGGAATATCGGCGTCCTCGCCGGTCGAAATAGCGGCTGCCGCGCTGGAACGCGAAGCTCATCTCTCGCCCATCGTGGCGCGTTTGCTCGCTTTGCGTGGTATCTCCACAGTGGAGCAGGCGCGCAGCTTCCTGGAACCATCGCTCGCGCAACTGCACTCGCCCTACCTGATGTGCGGGATGAAGGCCGCTGTTGAGCGCTTGCGCGCTGCGATTGCGAAACACGAAAAGATTCTCATCTACGGCGATTACGACGTGGACGGAACCATGGCGGTCGTTATCCTGAAAACGGTTATCGAGCTTTGCGGGGGGCAATGTGACTTCCACGTGCCGCACCGCTTGCTGGAGGGCTACGGCATGCGCGACGAGGTGATCGAGCGCGCCGCTGCCGAGGGCGTCACGCTCATCATCAGCGTCGATACCGGCATTCGCGCCTTTGCGGCGGCGGAAACCGCTGAGCGCCTCGGGTTGGACCTGATCGTAACGGATCATCACTTGCCTCAGGGCGAGTCCATTCCGCACGCCCTCGCCGTGCTCAATCCGAATCAAATCGGCTGTGAGTACCCGTGCAAGGCCCTGTGCGGAGCGGGTGTGGCGTTCAAAGTGGCCCAGGCCCTACTCGAGGAGACGGGCCGGGGGCGGCTTATCCTTTCGTTTCTGAAAATTGTGGCGATCGCGACCATCGCCGATGCCGTGCCTTTGATAGACGAAAATCGGGTGTTCGTGAAGTTGGGCCTCGAAGGCCTTAGCCATCCGGTGAATGCCGGATTGAAGGCGCTGCTGAAACTTTGCGAACTCAATCGTGCCCGTCCATTGACGGCATCGGAGGTCGCGTTCCGCATAGCTCCGCGCATGAACGCTGCAGGACGCATGGACGTGGCGCGCGACGTCATTGACCTGTTCACCGTGCGAGACCCTCAGCGCGCCCAGGAAATTGCGCTGCATCTGAACCAGCTCAACGGCGATCGCCAAGAGGAAGAGGCGCGGATTTCGGACGCTATTCGCAAGCAGGTCGATGAATCGTCGGAACTGCGCGACGCTTACTGCATCGTTGTGGGCGGCGAGCAGTGGCATAGAGGAGTAATCGGCATTTGCGCATCGCGCGTGGTGGAGAGGTATTGCCGTCCGGCGTTGGTCATCGCCGTCGATGGCCCGGAGGCGCACGGTTCCGGGCGCTCTATCTCATCGTTCCATCTGCTGAATGCGTTGGAGTCCTGCCCGGAACTGTTCACGCGCTTTGGCGGGCACGCGCACGCCGTCGGCTTCGCTCTGCCGACGGAAGCCGTTCCAGAGTTACGTCGTCGGCTGGACGCCTATGCGCGGCAGCATCTGACGGAGGCGGACTTTGTCCCCGAGATCGAATTCGACGCCGAGATTGGGCTTGAAGACGTGAATCCAAATCTGTGGGAAGCGCTGACGCGGCTTGAGCCCTTCGGCATGGGGAATCCCACACCAAAATTTCTTGCTCGGAATGCCCGTGTTCTCCTGGCGCCGCGCATCATGAAGGAGAAGCACATCAAGCTTTCGCTTGGACGCAAAGCACAGGGAGATCCAAGAGGCCTCTCGCGCGGCATCGACGGTTTGGGTTGGCGGATGGCAGAACGATTAAGCGCCGAACCGCTTGAGATCGGCGACATGCTCGATGTAGTCTTCACCGTCGAACGCAACAATCATCCTGACTTCGGCGGCGGCTTGCAGTTGAATCTTTGTGACTTTGCCATGGCAGCAAAAAGCTCCGCAGCGAGTGCAGCTGGTTCATAGCCAAACTGCTGGCGAACTTGGAGGCGGAAGAACGCCCACGAAAGCAGAAAGAGTCGTCCTGAACGGAGTGTGCTTTTTCTGCGACCCGGTTTACTGCACGTTCGCTTTGAGGTACTGGTACACATGCGTTTCCGACTCATTTTTGCAGACTAAAAAAACGATGCCGACATTCCTTCCGAACCCCGGTTCAGCCGCGACTCTTTACAGTGAGGGCGCTGGCGGTCTATATTCCTCCGCCATGCCTGTTGTGTTAGCCGCGTTCTGTCCCGGGTGCGGGAATGAGATTACGACGGAGGCGCACTACTGTCACCTTTGCGGCGTCACGCTGGGGGGCGGTGAGTCTGCGCACAGGTTCGGAGCGTTCGTGCGGGACTCGGTCGAGTATGGTGCGATCTGGCGGCGCTTCCTTGCCTCGGCCATTGATGCCGTGCTCGTGATGAGCGTGGTTGCAACTGTTGCGATTGCGTTTACCTGGACGATGGAAGTTGTGTCGCCCGCGCTTGGACTGGACCGCGAGGACAGTCGTTTTCTCTGCGGCATGGTAGCCGTGGTGCTCTGGATGGTTGCTGACTGGCTGTACAACGCCCGGATGCAGAGCTCTTCTTTGCAGGCAACTATCGGCAAGCGCTTCATGAGGTTGAAGGTTACGGATCTTTCCGGTGAGCGCATTTCGTTTGCGCAGGCGACCGCACGCCATTTCGCGAAGTTTCTCTCCACGTTCGCCGCTTTCGTGGGATTTTTCATCACCATCCTAAGCAAACGCAGCCAGGCGCTGCATGATATGGTGGCCGGAACGCTGGTCGTCCGTCGCTAACGCAGCCGACAGACAGGACAAGTGTAGCCAGACGAGTCGGCGAAGCAAGTCTTCGTTCTTCAGTAACTTACATGCATTGCAGTTGGCGCTTGCATCGGTGCGCTAGAATCTTGAGGCTATGGCAGATCCTTTCGCACCTACCACACCCGCAGCGCAGGAACGCAACTGGGTGCCTCTTGTCATCGGCCTCGGGTTGGTCATCGCCATTGTTGCCGCCATCGCGCTCATCGGCCGCAATCAACAAAACACCAGTAATCTTCCGGATCCTTATGCCGCGAGTCTCCAGGTATCGGATCTCAAACTCAGTGCGGCCGACAACTTCATCGGCGCGACCGTTACTTACCTTGACATGAACCTGACGAACACCGGCAACCGCGTGCTCGTAGGCGGCCAGATAGAGGCCACTTTCCGCAACACGTTGAATGAGGTCGTGCAAAAAGAGGTCGTGCCCATCCACGTCCTCCAACCCAACAAGCTTGGCGGATATCCCGACCTGATCGATCTCGCGACGTCGCCGCTAAGCCCCGGGCAGACCAAGCCGGTGCGTGTCTCGCTCGAACATATTTCGGCAGACTGGAACCAGAACGCACCCGACATTCGCTTCACCAATCTGCGTTTGAAGTAATTCGCATAGCTCGCCACCGAAAACGAAAGCGGCATGAGTAGAAACGCGCTCCGGAAGGAGCGCTGAGACTGCTGACGAAGCCAATCCGGAACGCGCGCCATGGGCTCTCCGGTCGACATGACGCTCTTGTTTTATTGCGATTGTCGGACTGTAATCGTGGACCAACCAAATAAGATCGGGAAGCCCTTGCGTTGCACTCGCCAATTTGGCTGTGCGCTGGGCTTCCCGTCTTGAACCCTGGGTTCGAACCTTTACTGCTATTTGCCTAAAAGGACAGAGCCCTTCAGCTTTGCCAGGCGAATCTCCTGGATGGTGTTTACGCCGTTCACCTTGTCCAGAACTACTGCACTGAACTCGGGGGCCACTGGCCGCTCGACCAATGTGCCGGACGAGGTCGCGATCACCTTGGAGCCTTGCAGGAACGTAACCTTTACGTCGCTACCCGTTCCGTCAACAGTCACTTTGTATTCGCCGGCAGCCAGTTTTGTGCCGTTCATTGTGGCTTCATTACGCAGAACCAGGCTCGCCGAATTGGCGGCGAATACCGACATCGCAAGACCGATCAGCAGCGCAACTGCAAGTACCTTAGAAATTGTCTTCATTGAACTTTCCTCCGAGCAATTTCAAATGAATCCCGGCCGGTCTCTGTAAACCGGCCGGGCTATGAAGAGGGCCGTTACATTGATGAGAGCAAACTGCCCTTTCACCGTTTCTCGTACTGCAAGCCAAAGTCGCTGCGTGCTTGCGCACGCCCGGCGTTGGCCTCCGTTCCCCTCGTTTTCAGCATAGGAGGGTTGTGAAACTCTGTTAATACAGACGTAATTGGCGTCTACAAAGTTCCATCTTTGTCTCGTTAGACGAATTTTGTTTTCGAAAGTTAGCGCCCGCATAACCATCTTTTGTTGCATGCCGTCGTTCGCGAACGTATTGACAACCGCATCGCTCCATTCAAAGATGTACCTGCTTTTGAACAGGAGGGGTACCCATGCGCTCTCTCGCACTTATTGTGTTGCTGTTCGCGTCGACCGCTTTTGGCGCCGAGAATCCCCGGGTCTTTGTTACGGACAGTCAATCATGGGAAGTAGGCGCTGGGGCTGGCGGAAGTTCCGGCGAATTCGGTAGCGCCGGCAGTGGCGGTGCGCGTCCGCAAACCGCCGAAGTCATCAAGACCTTCCACGAGCGCTGTTCCAATGTGATATTGAATAACCGTCGCGATAAGGCCGACTACATCGTCGTGCTCGATCACGAAGGCGGAAAAGCCAGCATCCGTCGCGACAATAAAATTGCAATCTTCAACCAAGCGACCGGCGATGCCATCTTCAGCCGTTCAACACGGTCGCTCGGCAACTCCATCAAGGAAGGGTGCTCCGCCATCTATCAAGACTGGTCTCGGCGCGACGCCGCGGCCCGCACCAACGCCGATGTAGAGTCTCTCAACGCACCCGCGACGGGCGCCCCCGCTTCGCCCGAAGCGCGTGGTCTTACATCCTCGCAAGCCTTGGTGCGCGTGCAAGTCTCATCTGATCCGGCAGCCGCCGACATTGAAGTTGACGGAGCATTCGTCGGCAACACGCCGTCGGCGCTCAATCTTGCACCGGGCGAATACAGAATTACCGTAAGCAAGCGCGGCTATACCGCCTGGCAGCGCACACTGCGCGTCGGTGGAGGCAATGTGAACTTGATGGCAGAACTGGTACGGGAACAGAAGGCGGAGTAACGCAGTACGCAGCAAGCTGTTGCGCGCCAGCAGACGTTATTGCTGGCGTGCATAAAGGGGGGTGAGGATGGCAAGACGTGTTGTACTCGTGATGCTGCTTCTTCTTATGGCATCGGCCGCATTCGCCGATGACGAAACAGGTAAAGAAGTAAACGTGTCGGACACAAGCATACCGAAAGGCGCTAAGTTCTACATCGCGCCAATCGCCAACGGTTTCGACATATACCTCACTGCGGGCATTCAAAGGAAAAGCGTTCCGATTATCGTAGTGACTGACCGCAGCAAAGCGGAATTTGAGATCGCCGGAATTGGTGAGAGCGAGAAAGCTGGATGGGCAAAAATGCTTTTCTTGGGCTCCTCGCAAACTGCCGAGCAGGCCAGCATCAAGGTCGTGAACATCAGTACAGGGGCAGTGGTATTCGGTTACAACGTGAACAAACGGAACTCCGCTCGTGGAAAGCAAAGCGCAGCTGAAGCCTGCGCGAAACATCTGAAGAAGAAGATCGAAGAGGGGAGGTAAGCGATGACGACTGTAAAAAGAATATTCCTGGCCGTCTTATTGATTGCGTTTGCCTGTACAGCGCTTGTTGCGGCTGATCAGAAGGTTCCCGCCGGAGCGAAGGTCTACGTCGCACCTATGCCTGACGGTTTCGATACGTATTTGAAGGCAGCGATTGCGAAGAAAAAGGTGCCGGTCAATGTTGTTGAGAGAAAGGAAGAAGCCGAATACCAGATAACTGGTGTCTCCGAGACGCAGAAAGCCGGCAAAGCGAAGAAGATAATTATGCTCGACTGGCATTCCGACGAGCAGGCGAGCATTTCTGTCTCAGACCTGAAAAACGGGGAAGTGGTTTTCGCCTACAACGTCAATAAAAAGAGCTCGGCGCGCGGAAAACAGAGTACCGCCGAAGCTTGTGCGAAGCATTTAAAGGAAGCCATAAAGAAGTAGTAGCAGAACTATGAATCGCAAAGGGAGCGCCGAGGCGCTCCCTTTGCGATTTCTTATCTACGAAATCTGCGGATTGCCTTCGTTGGCTCACCCGAGCGTCAGCGCGACCTTGCCGAAATTCGTCCGCTCCAAAAGCATCCTGTACGCATCCGCGGTCTGCTCGAACGGAAGCGTCGCGCCGACGATTGGCTTCAGCCTGCCGCTATCGATCCAGGGTGTCATTGAGCGGAGTGCTTGCTGCATGAGCGTTTCGTTCAACGATAGTTTACTCAGCCACAGTCCGTGCAGGCTCGCCGCCTTCGAATACATTGCCATGGTGTCGAACTTCGGGCGCTCTCCGCTGGTGTTGCCATACATGATTACGCGCCCGAGGAAGCGGCAACACCGCAGGCTCTTCGCCGTGTGCTCGCCGGCGAGGCTGTCGAAGACGACGTCGACGCCTTCTCCGTTCGTCAGTTCCATCACGCGCTGTTCGTAGTCTTCGCGCTTGTAGTTGATGCCGTGGTCCAGTCCGAACTCTTTCAGCCGCTCGAGCTTCGTGTCTTGCGAAGCTGTGCCAAACGTCTCAATTTCCATCAGCCGGCCGAGTTGCACTCCGGCTGTGCCGACTCCACCGGCAGCCGCGTGAATGAGCGCGCGATAGGGCTTGGCGTCGCCGATTGGGGAAGGGTCGGCTGGCGCGATTTCCGGAACCACGCCGCCTTTCCAAAGCGCCAGCCAGGCAGTGAAGTAGTTCACTGGAAAGGCCGCCCCGAGTGTGGCGTCCCAGTTCTGCGGACGCGACCACACCATCTTGCGGCTAACAGCAATCCTTTCGGCGCACGCACTATGCTGCGCGTAGCCCATGACGGCCTCGCCCGTTGCTTCCACTACGCCGGAGAATTCGCGTCCAGGGACGTAAGGCGGCTGCGGGCCGCCGGGATACTTGCCCTTCACGCCGAGCACGTCAGCAAAGTTGACGCCAACGGCTTCCACCCGGACCAGCACCTCACCTTCGTTGGCTACCGGCTCCGGAATCTCCCGGATCTCCAGCATATCGGGCAGTTCCTCGGGTCCGCCAATTCGCGTTACTACGAGTGCTTTCATCGCTGTACCTCAACTGGATTGTACGCGGGCGAACGCTGCGGACCAGAGGCGGTTAGGCAGCCATACATTAGGAATTCAGTGCTCAACAGCTTGCACGGGACTTCCGTCTTGACCCCTTATTTCCTTGACCTCTTTTTCTTTGTATCTAAACGCACCTTAAGCACGTCTCATGTATGTACGTGGGAACGTGCAGAGAAGGATCTTGTCTGCACCACAGCTTCCGGGCAGGAAAAAACCGACGCTGTTTTCTCCCCCGAGAAATTCCGCGCCGGTTCTTCTCCTCCCGTAATCTGGGAGGAAAGGCCGCTCATCTGTCCCTTGCGGGTCGGCCGAATTAGTTGTTCTGTTTAGAGTCTTTGCTCCGTGGCTTGCTCGCCAATACACCACGATTGTGCCATGTGGCTGGCATTACCAAACTGCCTCGGTTCACGGGCATCGTCAACAACAAACGCCAGAGTCTATGTTTACGCTTTTGATAACTACGTGTACCGAGGGGAGCAGTCGGAGCCGCCATTCTCGGCGCATTCCGTGTTTTGGCCTTCCAAAACTCAATTCGGGACGGCACGCCGCAGCCTGCACTAATCTAGGTAGGAGGGGCTTAGGCGGAGCAGCGCTTATCGTGCATCGTTCCGTGTTCCTGCGGAATCAAAATACCCGGCTCGCAGCTCTGGTATATAATCCGGTACTTTTAAGCCGTCGCGCTGCTGTTGCGTGGCGGACGGGAGCGTCTCTGCTCCGCGTTGTACGTGCCCGGGCCGTGCTGCTGCGAGCCAGCTGGTTCAGTTTTGGGTCGCACAGAAAGGGCCGCTTAGGAGGTGCGCTTGGATCTTGTCATTATTAGGACAGTTTTTGTCCTCGTTGTAGCAATCGCGTGCTTGCTGCTGCATCCGTTTGGTTTTGGCCGCATAGCCGATGCCGCCGTCGGAGCGTTGCTGGGTGCAGCCGTCATTCTATTCGAGATGCGTCTCCGCTCCGTCAGTTTGAAGCGGCTTATCGGCGCAGCGATTGGCAGCGTCCTGGGCATCATCGGCGCCTACCTCTTCAGCGTCGTCATCCGCAACAGCATCAACGCCGGGGCACTCCAAAGCTTCCTGCAGCTCTTCATCATGCTGCTCATGGCATACATAGGTCTTGCCGTCGGCGCGACGAAAGGCGAACTGTTGAATCTCGCCGCGCTCGGTGGAATCTTCGGCGGAGAAAAGCAATCCAAGAAGACGTTCAAAATTCTCGACACCAGCGTCATTATCGATGGCCGCATTGCGGACATTGCCGAGACCGGCTTCCTGGATGGAATCCTCGTCATTCCGTCGTTTGTGTTGCGAGAGCTTCAACTCGTAGCAGACTCCGCTGACGCGCTCAAGCGTAACCGGGGCCGCCGTGGCCTGGACATTCTGCAACGCATTCAGAAGATTGCCATGCTTCAGGTTCAGATCGTGGAAGACGACTTCCCGGCCGTGCGCGAAGTCGATATGAAACTGATCGAACTCGCCAAGGTTTACGAAGGCAAGATCGTCACCAACGATTTCAACCTCAACAAAGTCGCGCAACTGCACGGCGTCGAGGTGCTCAACATCAATGAGCTGGCCAACTCGCTGAAGCCCATTGTGTTACCCGGCGAGATCATGAAGGTCTTCATCCTGAAAGAAGGCAAGGAATACAACCAGGGCGTGGCCTATCTCGATGACGGCACCATGGTGGTCGTCGATAACGCGCGCAAGATGATTGGCAAGACGATCGACATCTCGGTCACGTCTGTTTTGCAAACCACCGCTGGCAAGATGATCTTTGGCAAATTCGACGAGCGTGGCACGGCTAATGTTCGGCCGGAACCGCGCCCGCCGGACACGCGAAAGAGCATTCCGCAGCCCACGTTGGTTGACAGTCAGGGGCAGCCCGCTCCGCCATCTGAGCCGACAATCGCCCCCGTACAGCCGCACGGCCATAACCAGCACTGATCATTCGTTCTTGCAAATGCCCGGCGTGTGCGCCGGGCATTTTTGTTCTGCTGACTTATGCACCTTTATGCGCCGCGACCGTTCTCTATTTCGGAAGTGTCGCATCTAAGAGGTAAATTCTGCGGTCCAGGAGAAGTTACCGATGCGCATGTTCATCAGGGTTGTGCTCGCTATAGCGCTGCTGTCCGTCCTCGCAGCCGCGCAGGATGCACCCTCAGCCGAGATTTTCGGAGGCTATAGCTACATTCGCCAGGACGTGGGCCCTCAATTCAAACTGGTCGGTCTCGATCATCCCAACTCGCACGGTTGGATGGCTGGAGGAGCCGGGTTTTTAAACCGCTGGTTCGGTATCAAGGGCGAGGTCAACGGCGTCTACGCAAGACCCGACATCAATATCGGCGGGCTAATTGGGGGCGCATTACAGGCTGTTGAACTTAAGCAAGACCTCTACACCTATACCTTTGGCCCGACTATCGCGTACAGAGCTATGACAGGCGTACAGCCCTTTGCTCATGCTCTGTTCGGCGGAGGGCACAGGAAGATCGAAACCGACTTGTTCGGCTTCAATCTGCCGGGAACCTCCAACTCGGAGAATGCCTTTGCAATGCAACTTGGTGGTGGCGCTGATTTCGCTTTTAGTCCGAGTGTAGCTATCCGAGGGCAGGTGGACTGGATTCAGACCCGCTTCAACGATCTCGCAGACGACAGGCAGAACCACTTAAAGGCCTCCGCCGGCATCGTATTCCGCTTCGGCGCTCATTGATAAACTCAAGCTGCTGTGAACAAAAGGGAGCCTGAGCGGCTCCCTTTTTCTACGCTCATTGAACTGACTCGTTGCCGCCCTGTATACTTCCTCTCCCTTATGAAGGTTATCGTCATTATTCCCGCAGCCGGGTTCGGAACGCGCATGGGCGCCGCCGGAGCGGCGGCAACGCCCGCACGCAGTAAACAATTTCTCCAGCTCGATGGCGCTCCCATCCTCATACACACGCTCCGTAAGTTTGCCGCTTGCGAAGCCGTCGATGAGATATGCATTGCCATGCGTCGTGCCGATGCTGAGGTCTTTATGCCCGAACTGCAGAAGCACGGGTTGAAGAAGGCCATTCAGACCGTCGAAGGCGGCGAACACCGCCAGCAATCTGTCGCGAACGCGCTAGACGCGATTAAGGCGGCGGAAGACGATGTCGTGCTCGTGCACGATGCCGTGCGCCCGTTCGTCGATAACGAGACGATCGTCAACGTAATTGAAGCCGCGAGGAGATACGGCGCGGCCATCGCAGGCGTGCCTGCCGTGGATACGATTAAGCAGGTCGAGCGCACGGCCGACGGCGCTGTCGTCACGTCCACTATCCCGCGCGAGTACATCGTACAGGCACAGACGCCGCAAGGCTTCCGTTTCGGCTTGCTAAAGAAAGCGTTTGACGATGCCGCTGCTGAGGGTTTTCTGGGCACCGACGAATCATCGTTACTCGAGCGCGCGCGGCACTCTGTCCACGTCGTCATGGGCTCGGCGCATAATATTAAGATCACTACGCCCGCCGATCTGGAGTTGGCCGAGTTCTTTCTTGCACAGGAGAACCGCCGCCGGACGGGTGCGTAGGAGTGATCACGGCAATAGACGTCAGACCTCCGGCGTCCTAAACTGGCAACTCGCCAACGGGTGACTGACAATTGATGTTTCGAATCGGCTACGGTTGGGATTCGCACGAGTTCAAGCCCGGTATCCCGCTCATGATCGGCGGCGTCGAACTGCCCTTTGAGAAAGGGCTGGCTGGCCACTCTGATGGCGATGTACTCCTGCACGCCTTGACCGATGCGCTGCTGGGAGCCGTTGCCGCCGGAGATATCGGCGCATTCTTCCCTCCGAGCGATCCCAAGTGGAAGGGCGCTAACTCTGTGCTCTTTATTGAAGAAGCCATGCGCCACATCGCGCGTGCAGGGTACAGGGTCGGCAACTGCGATACCACGATCATTGTTGCTGCTCCCAAAATTGGCCCACACTCCCTTCGCATCCAGAAGCGCGTTGCTGAACTGCTGAAGGTCGAAGCGGAGTGTGTTGGCATAAAGGCGAAAACTCCAGAGGGCATGGGCACAGACAACGCCGCCATCGCTCATGCAGCGGTGCTGCTCATTAGGAATTCGGATTCCAACGAGCGCAAGATGCAGGTAGCCGAAGCCCTGCCGCAGCCTGTGGTAGATGTTGTCGTCGAGAAGGTGTTGGAAGACGTGGTGCCCGAGGTTAAGAAGTAGGGGGAAGTAAAGTCTAAGAACTTACAGATACTACTCGTATCCGCAGCGCCTCCGGCGGTCGCCTGCTGGCACGTCGAAAGGTGCTGTTTTACGATAATCTCTTCAACGGTTGTCCCCCGCTGCCTCCCGCCGTAAACTATGTTTCCTCTACACACAACCTATGAAAAGTATCGTCGCATTCGCCCTGTTCGTTGCCGTCTGCGCCTCGGCGCAGACTACCAAAGTCACCCGCGATCCCGGTCCGAAGAAGGCTGAAAACGTTGCCACCTCTTCAACGGACTGGCGCACGCCGGCCGAAATCTCGGACTACCGGACCACGCCCCGATACGCAGAGACCATGACGTACGTTCATCGTCTCGCGGCCGCCGCGCCAAAGCAGATTAAGATTGAGACCTTCGGCGCAACAGGGGAAGGGCGCGACCTTGTTGCCATTATCGTCAGCAAGGATGGCGAGTTCGACCCAGCAAAGGTGCATGCAGCTAATCGCCCCATCGTATATATCCAGAACGCCATACACGCCGGCGAGATGGACGGCAAAGACGCCTCACTCGCTCTTCTGCGCGAGATCGTGGTTACGAAGAAACTTGCCAACCTCATCGATCGTGCTGTCCTGGTTGTGATTCCCATCTACAACGCCGACGGACACGAGCGCTTTGGTCCGTACAACCGCATCAACCAGAACGGCCCAGAGCAGATGGGCTGGCGCACACAGGCACGCCAACTCAACCTTAACCGCGATTACATGAAGGCCGACGCGCCCGAGACGCGCGCATTCCTGAAGCTGTGGAACCGTTACCTTCCCGACTTCTTCGTCGATGACCACGTGACCGACGGAGCGGATTACCAATACGACGTTACCTACTTCCTCGACGCCGACGCCGGCAGCTATCAGCCGGTGGGAGAATGGATTCGCAAGACGTTCGTGCCGCAATTGGAAACCGGCGTCAACGACAGCGGACATCTCATCGCGCCTTACATGGACTTCATCGGCGCTACACCGGAGTCCGGCATCTCCATTGGCCAGAGCACAACGCGCTTCGCCACCGGATACATCAACAACCAGAACCGTCCCTCGATGCTGGTCGAGATGCACATGATGAAGGACTACAAGACACGTGTGCTCGGCAATTACGAGACGCTGCGCGTTGTCCTAGAGCTTGTGAACCGCGAAGCCGACAACCTCATCCGCTTGAATCGCGAAGCCGACCAGGCCACCATCGCCGCGAAGAACTCCCGCACTATCTTCCCGTTACTCATGGAGCCAAGCGGCGAAACGCAGCCATTCCGCTACAAAGGATATAAATGGGAGACGGGTCTTAGTGAAATCTCCGGGTCGATGCGCACCACGTACACGCATGAGCCTGTGGAACTCGATATCCCGCGCCAGTCTTCGCTCAAAGTGACGCGCGCTGTCACTGTGCCCGCCGCATACGTCATCCCGGCACAGTGGACGACGGTCATCGATGTGCTCTCTGCTCACGGCATTGCTATGCGCAAGCTCACGGCATCATGGACAGGCGTAGCCGAGTTCTATCGGTGCCAGACGCCGCAATGGGCCGTGCAGCCTTTCGAGGGGCATCATCTTGCGACGTGGCCGCGCGATAAACGCAACCAGCGCGGCGAAGCCTGCGAGCCGGTTCGTGAGAAACAGACGTTTCCTGCCGGATCGGTTGTGGTCCCTACTGCCCAGCGCGCGGCAAAAATCGCCATGCACTTCCTGGAACCCGAAGCCCCGGATTCCGCCGTCGCCTGGGGCTACTTCGATTCTATCTTTGAGCAGAAGGAATACGGCGAAGCCTACGTGCTGGAGAAGCTCGCGCGCGACATGATGGCCAAAGACCCGAAACTCAAAGCTGAGTTCGAAAAGAAGGTCGTCAGCGATCACGAGTTTTCGGCCAATCCTTACGGTCGGCTCAACTGGTTCTATAAGCACTCGCCCTGGTGGGACGATCGCATCGGCTTCTACCCGGTCGGGCGGCTCGATTCCATGGACGGCCTGCCGTTAGCGAAGTAGCAAGCTGCGGGTCGCGAGTCTTGGGCGACTTTGAAGTGACCGCCGAGGAGCAGAGGAAGATAAGGCTAGAGAACGGCCCTCCGAAAGAAGGAACTCAGCCTTTGTAGTTTTGCAGATGGAAGAACTTGAGTGTCATCCTGAACGAAGCGAAGGATCTGTTTTTGTGCCGTTGCGGAATCAGAGCAGATCCTTCGACCCCGCCAAGGCGGGCGCAATCTCAGGATGACACTGCCTAGCCACCGCCAGTGCTGCTCTTGATCTCATAACGACGTTGGATGACACTTGGGTCTAGCCACCCGCCTCTGCCACGTTCCCGCATAAACGTCCGGCGAAGATTCGTACAAGTTTGCCATCAATTGCACTCCGCAGGCAGAATCGCGGAAAAGCCGCGCCCTGCGGGGTCTCCATCGCGCAAGTTCCGTTCCAGTTCAATGCCCGTTTCTGTATCGCCCCAAAAGCACCTTGTATACTTATTTGAAATGTTAAGAGTGCGTTTTGCGCCCTCTCCCACTGGGTTCTTGCACGTTGGGAGTGCGCGTACCTTCATCTTCAATTGGCTCTATGCCCGCCATCTTGGCGGGACCATGGTTCTCCGCGTGGACGACACCGACGTGGAGCGCAATACAGAAGCCTCGCTCACATCTATCTTTGAAGGATTGCGCTGGCTCAATCTCGACTGGGACGAAGAGTACAGGCAATCCGAGCGCCTGTCGCTGCATCGACAGATTGCCGACGCCATTTTCCAGAAAGGCCTAGCCTACCGTGATTTCACTCCCGCGCACGCCGGTGAGAGCGAGAAATCGGGCGTTCAGGGATGGCTGTTCAACGCCGGAATGCGAGAGCTTCCGCGCGCAGAGAGCGATCGCCGGGCCGCAACCGGAGAACCCTTCGCGTTGCGCTTCCGCGTGCCTCGCGACGGCGACAGATCGGTGCGCTTCGTCGATGGCGTTTATGGCGAGCAGGCGAAGTCGGCAGCAGACATCGAAGACTTCGCCCTGCTGCGCAGCGATGGCATGCCGACGTATCACATGGCATCATGCGCCGATGACGCCGACCTGCTTATCAGCCACATTATTCGCGGGCAGGACCATCTCTCGAACACGTTCAAGCATATTCTGATCTTCGAGGCCGCTGGAGTAACACAGCCACAATTCGCGCACCTTCCGCTGCTGGTCGCGCCGGATGGAACCAAGCTGTCAAAGCGTCGCCACGGACCGGTCGTGAGCGTCACGACGTACCGAGACGCAGGCTTTCTACCAGCGGCGTTCGTCAACTTCCTGTGCCTTCTGGGCTGGTCGCCCAAGAACGACCGCGAGCAGATGTCGCGACAGGAATTGATCGAAGCTTTTTCCCTGGAAGGGATCAATCGCGCGAATGCCGTCATTAATTTCAAGGAACCGGCCGTCACGATAGATGACACGTTTGACTCGAAGGCACTCTGGCTCAATGCGGAACACATACGAGCATTGCCGGTAGAGGATCTGAGTGAGCGCCTGCTGCCGATCGTGCGCGCTGCCGGGTTCGAGGTCGAACGCTCCAAGATGCTTCAAATTACGCCGCTGATCCGCGAGCGCATGAAGTTGCTTTGCGATGTGCTGACCGTGGCCGACTTCTTCTTTGTAGAGCAGTTGCCGCCGTATGACAGCGCCGAGCTCATCCCGCAAAAGGGAGATGCCGCAATGGCCCTTAAAGCCCTGAAGCATTCCCGCGAAGTGCTGGCGCAAACCGAGTTCAAGCATCAGGCGTTAGAAGAAGCATTGCGCCGTGCCGCTCAGGATATGGGCTTGAAGGCAGGGCAAATGTTTCAGCCCATCCGGGTTGCCGTTTGCGGCCGCAAGAATGCGCCGCCACTGTTTGAAACACTGGAAGTGCTTGGCCGCGACACTACCCTGGCGCGAATCGACCAGGCAATTCAGAGAATCCAATGAGCACGGGTACGCAGCTTCGGGCTGCGGCCGAGGACAGAAATTATGAATAACCCATCTTCCGAGACCGAGACTGGCGCGAACACGGCCGCAGAGCCGGTAACCACTCCGTCCAATTTCATTCGCGACATCATCATCGAAGACCTGAAGACGAACAAATACGACGGGCGAGTCCAGACGCGGTTCCCACCGGAGCCGAACGGATATCTCCACATCGGCCACGCTAAGTCGATTTGTATAAATTTCGGACTGGCAGCCGAGTTTGGCGGCAAGACCAATCTGCGCTTCGACGACACGAATCCGTCCAAGGAAGAGCAGGAATACGTCGATTCCATTATCGGAAACGTGAAGTGGCTCGGCTTCGATTGGGAAGACCGTCTTTTCTACGCGTCCGACTACTTCGACCAGCTTTACGAGTGGGCCGTGCAGCTCGTCAAATCCGGCAAGGCCTACGTCGATGATCTCTCGGCCGACGAGGTGCGCCAGTACCGCGGCACGCTGACCGCACCCGGCAAGGAGAGCCCCTATCGCGACCGGTCGGTCGAAGAAAATCTCGGCCTGTTTGAACGCATGCGCAAGGGCGAATTTCCTGACGGTTCACGCACTCTGCGCGCCAAGATCGATATGGCTTCGCCGAACCTGAACATGCGTGATCCGGTGATGTATCGCATCTTGCACGCCGAGCACCACCGCACGGGCAACAAGTGGTGTATCTACCCGATGTACGACTTTGCACACGGGCAATCGGACTCGCTGGAGCGGATCACTCATTCGATTTGCACCCTGGAGTTCGAGGATCATCGCCCGCTCTACAACTGGTTCATCCAGCAGTTGGGCATCTTCCCCTCTCAGCAGATAGAGATGGACCGCCTGAACCTCACGTACACGCTGCTGAGCAAGCGCAAGTTGCTCCAGTTGGTGCAGGAACATTACGTGAGCGGATGGGACGATCCCCGGATGCCAACCATCTCCGGCATACGGCGACGCGGCTATACGCCTGAAGCGATTCGGAATTTCTGCGGGGCCGTTGGCGTTTCGAAAACGAACGGCTCGACCGAACTGGCATTGCTCGAACACTTTGTCCGGGAGGACCTGAACAAGCGCGCCCCGCGCGCAATGGCCGTGCTACGACCCTTGAAGGTTGTGATCGACAACTACCCCGAGGGTCAGGTTGAAGAGATGGACGCGGTGAACAATCCGGAAGATCCCGGGGCGGGCACTCGCAAGGTGCCGTTCTCCCGCGTGCTGTATATCGAGCAGGACGACTTCCGCGAGAATCCGCCGAAGCAGTATTACCGGCTCTCTCCCGGGCGCGAGGTTCGGTTGCGCTATGCCTACCTCGTCACCTGTACCAGCGTCGTGAAGGACGAGAAAACTGGCGAAGTTGTCGAAGTGCACTGCACGTACGATCCGGCAACCCGCAGTGGTAATGCTCCCGATGGGCGCAAGGTGAAGTCCACCATGCACTGGGTGTCAGCGGCTCATGCCGTAGATGCCGAGGTGCGGATCTACGACAAGCTCTTCACCAAAGAGAATCCGAACCAGACGGAAGAGGGGCAGGACTTCACTTCCAATTTGAACCCAGCTTCGCTGGAGGTGCTGACCCACTGCAAGCTGGAACCGATGCTGGCAAAAGCTCCGGTGGAAAGCCGCTACCAATTCGAGCGTCTCGGCTACTTCTGCGTCGATCTCGACTCGACTCCCGAAAAGCCAGTGTTCAACCGCACCATCGCGCTGAAAGATACCTGGGCTAAGATCGAGAAAGGGCAACGCGGAAAGGGCAATCAGGGATAGCTTCGGCGTTGAATGACCGTCTTTCCAGCGCAGGCTGGACTGAGAGTGCTTAGAGCTAATTCAGAATATGCGTCATGGAGCGTAGCGCCCCGCGGGCGCGTAGTCGAACCGCCTTGTGTTTCCGCCGCACACAAACCACAAGGTGTCTCCACTTCGCGCCTTCGGCGCTCCGGTCGACATGAAGCTATTTCTCAGATCAACATTTATCGCTGCTTGTCCCATCCTGCTCTCCACTGATACGCTGATTAGCTTTTCTCATGCGAATCACACGACTGCTCGGCTTCATCTCTATATCCCTGCTTGTGCTCGCCGGCGCAGGCTGCGGCACGCCCGGTGCGCCGCAACCTCCGTCTCTCGACCTGCCGCGCCCCGTCGAGGACCTTGCCGCTACGCGCAAGGGCAACCTTGTTGTTCTCGAATGGACGCAGCCCAGCCAGACCACCGATCGTCGCAACATCCGCAGGCCTGCTGCAACGCGTGTCTGCCGCGCCATAGGACAGCTTGCGTTGACGCAGTGCGGCGACATTGTCGCTTCGCTGACCCCGGAACAGATTACTTCCGCGACGTCGCAAGGGCAGCGCCCGCACGTCGTGTTCAACGACACGCTTCCCGCTGCGAATTCCGCCACTGGCTTCGCGACCTACGCCATCGAAGCCCTAAGCCCGCGCGACCGCAGCGCCGGACTGTCGAACCAGGTGCGCGTATCGCTCGCGCCCACTCTACCCGCGCCGCAAGACGTTCGCGCGCAACTGTCGCCTGAGGGCGTTGCCGTCTCCTGGACAGGGCTCACGCGCAGCGCAGCGCCAAAGTCGCCCGCTCTCGGCTTCCGCTATCGCCTGCTCCGCCGCCCCGCCGGACAGGGAAGCTTTGTGATTGTTGAAGAGTTGCCCCTCGACAGCGCTGTCCGCACAGTTCCAGATCACAGCTTCGAGTGGGAACAGACCTACGAGTACAAGGTCACTTCCGTCACGGAGGTCGTTGAATCCGGACAAGCCACCGCCGAAGTGGAAGGCGAAGATTCTCCCGCCATCAAAATCTTCGTGCACGATACTTTTCCGCCCGTACAAGCGACGGGTCTTCAGGCCGTCTTCTCCGGTGTCGGACAAAAGCCCTCCATCGATCTCACCTGGGCTCCCAATGCCGAGAGCGACGTTGCCGGCTATAACGTCTTCCGGCACGAAGCCGGTACCGCGCCACAGAAGATCAACGCAGAACCGGTGAAGTCTTCGGCATACCGCGATCCAGAGGTCGCCGCCGGACATACATATTTCTATGCCGTCTCCGCCATCGACCTCCGCGGAAACGAAAGCCCGCGTTCGGAAGAAACGAGCGAGACGGTGCCCGAAGTAAAATGATCGCCTGGCTTTCGTATTCCGATTATCAATAATGAAAGGGCCTTCCTCGCACGAGTTCTGCGGTGAACGGTCCTCCGAGGTCTTATGCGCTTCTGCCGATACATGACTCCCGAAGGCGCCCGCTACGGCATCATCTCCACAGTGGATGGACGCGACACCATCACGGCTTCAATGCCGGGACCGCAGCTTCAAGTCTCGGAGTTCGGAATCCCGCAGCGAATCATGCTGCCTGCTGTGGAATCTATTCAGGCGCTCGAAACCGCCATACCGCTCGATAAAGCCACCGTCCTCATTCCTTTTCCGCTGTTGAGCAAAGTCCTGTGCGTTGGCCGCAACTATGCGGACCATGTGCATGAGATGGGCAACGATCTCCCGAAATCGCCGCTGATCTTTTCCAAGCCGCCATCATCGCTACTGTCGAATGGCGGAGAAATTCGCCGTCCAGCCGCTCTTTCGCAGCGCGTAGATCACGAAGGCGAACTCGGCGTCATCATCGGACGCACCTGCCACAAGCTCGGCGACGACGAAGATGTCCGCGACTACGTCCTCGGATACACCTGCGTGAACGACGTCACCGCCCGCGATCTGCAGAAGACCGATGGCCAGTGGACACGCGCCAAGGGCTTCGATACTTTCTGCCCCGTCGGCCCGGCAATATCGACGGACATCGATCCGTGGAAGGGCGTGAAGGTCGAGACGCGCGTCAACGGAGAGGTGCGCCAGAGCGGTTCAACGGCCGATTTCATCTTCCCGCTGGATGCTATAATTCGCTATATCTCGCAGGTAATGACGCTGTTACCAGGAGATTTGATTGCCACCGGAACCCCTTCCGGAGTCGGCCCGCTCAACCCAGGCGATGTCGTCGAAATCACGGTAGAGGGCGTCGGTACGCTTCGCAATCCAGTCGTGAACGACTGAGTTTCGACTCTGACGCAGCGCGAAAGCAGTGAGCCAAACATGAAATTCTTTATCGACACCGCAAACATCAACGAGATTCGCGAAGCCGAAGCTCTCGGCATCCTGGACGGCGTTACAACGAACCCGTCGCTCGTTGCCAAGGAAGGCAAAGGCAAGTCTTTTAAGGACACCATCCTCGAGATATGCAACATCGTCGATGGCCCGGTCAGCGTCGAGGTGGTCGCGACTGAAAAAGACGGCATGCTGAAGGAAGCGCGCGAGTTCGCCACCTGGCACAAGAACGTCGTCGTCAAGTTGCCCACCACGCGCGAGGGCATCAAGGCTTGCAAAGTCCTGAGCGGTGAGGGCACCAAGACCAACATGACCCTCTGCTTCAGTGCCAACCAGGCGTTGCTCGTGGCCAAAGCCGGCGGCACCTACGTCAGCCCCTTTGTTGGACGCCTTGATGACATCAGCCACAACGGTATGGATCTCATCCGTCAGATCGTCCAGATCTACGACAACTACGGATACCAGACGCAGGTGCTCACGGCTTCCGTGCGTCATCCGTTGCACGTCGTCGATGCCGCGCTCGCCGGTTCGCACGTTGCCACGATTCCCTGGAAGGTGCTCGAGATGATGTTCAACCATCCGCTCACCGACAAGGGCCTGGCCGCATTCCTGAAGGACTGGGAAAAGATGAAGGAATTGGAGTACGCGAAAGTTTAGTCAGGCGGCTCCTCAGTTTGAGACGCTACGACTTCAGGCAGGCGGCACGGCGCCTCCGTCGTGCCGCACCTAGCCAAACTTCTTTCCGGGACTGCCGTCCTGGACTTAGGAGTATCGCCCCTTCGGGCTAATTCTGCGCAGGACCGGTGTTGGGCTCAGCCTATATCTATCTGCCTAGGTATATGGCCGGATGCCTTTATCTCCCCGGCTGGTGGTACCTTGTCCAAGGTCTTCAGTTTTCTTTATGAGCAATCTTCGCCTCTATTCTGTCGTGCTGGGCGGTGCCACCGTTGCGCTTGTCGGAGTCACCTGTTGGCTGCGCAGTCATAAAAAGACCGAGGAGCAGCGCGAACACGAACGCCGTCAGCGAATCAGCCTCACCGGACGGATCACCGATGGGACCGTCATTGACGTGCATGAGAGCACGGATGAGCTACACGGCACCATTCAGTTGCTCATCTATCAGTACGACGTGGCCGGAGTTTCTTACGAATGTTCGCAGGACGTGACGTACTTGCGGCAGTTCATCGATTTGCACTCCTGCCGCATCGGGCTGCCCACCTCGATCAAGTACGATCCGCACAATCCCGGTAACTCTATCGTCATCTCAGAGGAGTGGAGCGGTTTGCGCAAGTCGTCGACGCGCTCTCTGGCGTCCATGGACAAGCAAACGGAATTTCTATAGCTGGGTTTTCCCGAGATTTCTAAGCCTCTTAAGAGTTTTAGGTACCTTCGTGCGCCGGTCCTCTACCCCGGATTGCTAGAATAGACAGGAATGTCCAGCCTTCCTTTACCAATCGCCGCCTTCCTTGCGGGTGTGCTTTCGTTTCTTTCCCCGTGCGTGCTTCCGTTGGTTCCCGGCTACGTCTCGCTTATATCCGGCGCAAGCGTTGAAACGCTACAGGCTGCTGACCGCAAACTGATGCGTTCCGTCATGCTGAACTCGCTCATGTTCATTCTGGGCTTCAGCATCGTTTTCATTCTTCTGGGCGCTGTCGCTACTACGCTGGGCCAGGTCACTCGCCAATATCACAGTGTGCTTGCGAAAATTGCTGGCATCATAATCATCGTGTTTGGCCTGCACCTTACGGGACTGTTCAAGATCAACGCGCTCTATAGCGATAAGCGCATGCACGGCGTCAAGGGTGGCAGCACCCCTCTGGGTTCATTCCTGGTCGGCTTCGCCTTCGCCTTCGGGTGGACTCCCTGCATCGGGCCCATCCTTGCCGGCATCCTGATACTAGCGGGCTCGCAGGACACGGTTGCGAAGGGCATTCTGCTACTCGGCATTTATTCGCTCGGCCTTGCCGTGCCGTTCCTCATCACGTCGTTGGGTGTTCAGCGCTTCCTAGGCTTTTACAGTAGATTTCGCCGGCATCTGCACACGGTGGAGGTTATCAGCGGCGTGCTGCTGATCGTTTTTGGCACGCTCATAGCCCTGGGCCAGTTCAGCCGCTTATCCGGCTATCTTGGATTCTTGAACCGGTTCGCGCTTTAGCGCCGCGGGTTCATCGGGAAAGGTTTTTGCGTGAATCGAAACGCGATTATTCTCGCGATTATCATCGTTGTGATCGCCGTCATGCTTTTTAGCGGACGCCTGCTCAACCGCTCAGGCAATGGTGCCGACGGCCAGAACATTGTCGGCGATGTCAAAGGGAAAACAGCCCCTGACTTTGAATTGAAGGACCTCAACGGCAACACCGTTAAGCTCTCGCAATTCCGTGGCAAAGCCATCCTGCTCAATTTCTGGGCGACGTGGTGCACTCCTTGTAAGACCGAAATGCCCTGGTTCGTTGACCTCCAGGAGCGTTATGGCGGCGACGGTCTCCAGGTAATCGGCGTCGCCATGGACGATGCCGGACTGGACACGATTTCGAAGTTTGCGAAGGACATGAACCTCAACTACACCGTCCTGCTTGGCAAGGAGTCCATCTCGGAACTCTATGGCGGCGTGAATTTCCTGCCCACGACGTTCTACATCGACCGGAACGGGAAGATAGTGGACCGTGTCTTCGGCATCGTGAATCGCAAGGAGATTGAAGACAACGTCAAAAAGGCTCTGGAATCGAAAGTTGCCGAAGCCGATGGAAACGCGCCCAGCACGCAGGCCTTGCCTTCGAGCGTGCCGCAATCAACCCCACCGGATGATCCCACGCCGTCCTATCCGCCCGCAGTCAAGGTGAACTAAGAAAACATGAAACGTATCTCCATTGCACTCGCTTTCGTACTTGTTCTTGTTGGCTCAGCGCTCGCGCAAAATGCCAATACTCAGCCAAGCGTAACGATCGTGCCGGCCGACCCCGTTGTGGTGCGTGCTGGTTCTTCATCCCCGGCGCAGCTTGTGTTTCGCGTCAACAGCGGTTTCCACATCAACTCCAACAAGCCCAATTCCGAGCTTCTCATTCCGACCTCACTCAAGCTCAGTCCACCAACGGAGGTCATGATCGCCGGCGTAAAGTATCCTGCAGGCGAGCAACTTGTCTTTCCGTTTTCGCCCGACGAAAAGCTCAGCGTGTACTCTGGCGATTTCAAGGTGTCGGCGCTCGTCCGCGCCGCGCGGGGAACGCCAGTCGGAACCTATCGCGTGCACGGCGAACTCAAGTACCAGGCGTGCAACAACCGCCAATGCTTCCCGCCGAAAACGGTTCCAGTTTTCTTTGACGTAAGAATCGCAAAAGGCAGCCGTCGCTAACAGAGAGCGTTGTCATACTTCTGAGCGAGGCGTGTAAGCCCGAAGTCCGCGGATCCCCGTTGCCATCACGGTGCAGATGAAAGGTATCCTTCGACCTCGCGCCTTCGTCGCTTCGCTTAGGAAGACAATGAAACTCGATAACGCAGGCAACGCAGCTGGCTCGCTTGGGTGAGGCGCTTGTGCCCGGATCAGCCATTCAGCAGCTTAGCGGCTCAGTACTCACGCCCGATTTGCTTTCTGGATTGAGAGATGTAGATTACCCGCAACATGCAGTAAGTAGCTCAATGTCACAGAACAATGTTTGCCAGCAGAGTTATAATCCGACGCTGCTTGAGGCCGGACTCTGTTTGGTCCATGCGGAAATTGCAGCTACTAGTTGGAGGCGACGTGAAGAACACTAATAAGATGATTGCTGTTGTGGTGTGTGCTCTTGTTGTTCTGGTGTGCGGCTCGATGTTGTTCGCTCAGGAAAAAGCTCCGGGAACCGTTATCTTGAAAGGCGCGGCGATGGGTGGCGTGAAGTTTGATCACAAGGCCCACGCGACCAACAAGTGCGCTATCTGCCACCACGCTTCGAAGCCAGAGCGTCCGGCGAAAGCGAAGTTCGAAGCTTGCGCCGATTGCCACACGAAGACCGTAGCGGCCCCGATGAAGACGAAGGCGCAGGCTGCTTTCCACAACCCGGCTGCGCAGGCTGGTGTTTGCATCGATTGCCACAAAGCCGAGAACGCAAAGGGCAAAAAGGTTCCGATGAAGTGTACCGATTGCCACAAGAAAGAGAACGTCTAAAGCGACGCTGCAATCAGGCATTTTCGAGGGCGCGCCGCTAGTCGACGCGCCCTCATGCTTTGCACAAAGCAAAGGCGCGGAGATGATCCGCGCCTTTTGTCGTTCTGCTCGTCGCCGGTTACAGGATGTAACGCGAGAGATCCTGGTCCTTCACAATGTCTACCAGCATCTTCTTGACGTACTCGGCGTCAATTTTCACGTCCTTGTCCTTGAGGTCGGGAGCGGAGAAGCTGATCTCGTCGAGAACGCGTTCCATGATGGTGTGCAAGCGTCGCGCGCCGATGTTTTCTGTCCCTTCATTGACGCGAGCGGCAAAGTTCGCGATCTCCTGCAAAGAGTCGCTGGTGAATTCGAGCTTAATGTTTTCGGTCTCAAGCAGCGCAATATACTGCTTCACAAGCGAAGACTTCGGCTCCGTGAGAATCTTGATAAAGTCTTCGACGGTGAGCGACTGCAACTCGACGCGAATCGGGAAGCGTCCCTGGAGTTCAGGGATGAGATCACTGGGCTTGGAAACGTGAAAGGCTCCGGCGGCGATGAACAGGATGTGATCCGTGCGGACCATTCCGTATCGAGTGTTCACCGTCGTGCCTTCTACGATCGGCAGGATATCGCGCTGTACGCCTTCGCGCGAAACGTCGGGCCCGCCGTGGCCGCTCTCGCGTCCGGCAATTTTATCGATCTCATCGAGGAAGATGATGCCCGAGTTCTCGACCCGCTCCAGCGCCGTGCGCGTGACCTGGTCCATGTCTATGAGACGCTGTTCTTCTTCCTGGATAAGGTACTCGAAGGCCTCGCTAACCTTCATCTTCCGCTTCTTGGTGCGCTGGCCGAAGATGCTAGGCAGCATGTCCTTGATGTTGACGTCCATCTCCTCAACGCCCTGGTTGGAGATGATCTCGAACGAAGGCGTGCTCTTCTCGCGCACTTCGAGTTCGACAATGCGGTCGTCGAGCTTGCCTTCGCGTAACTGCTGGCGCAATTTTTCACGCGTGCGCGAGCCTGCGGACTCGCCAACCAGAGTGGGCTGCGAAGCGAAGCCGACCGTGCTGCTCTCGCTGTAGCTGGCGGCCGGAGCTGCCGGTGCGTTCGCGGGAGGCATCGCCGGCAGCAGAAGATCGAGCAGGCGCTCTTCTGCGTTCAGTTCTGCTTTGTCGGCGACGTCTTCGAGCTTCTCTTCCCGCACCATCTCGATCGCGATCTCGATGAGGTCGCGGATCATGGACTCGACATCGCGTCCGACGTAGCCGACCTCGGTGAACTTGCTGGCTTCCACCTTGAGAAACGGTGAGTTGGCGAGCTTGGCGAGACGGCGCGCGATTTCCGTTTTGCCGACGCCGGTGGGTCCGATCATGATGATGTTCTTGGGCATCACCTCTTCGGCCAACTCGGGCGACAGTTTCTGGCGGCGCATGCGGTTGCGCAACGCAATAGCTACGGCGCGCTTTGCGGCGTTCTGGCCGACAACATACTTATCGAGCTCGACGACGATCTCACGCGGAGTGAGCTCGTCCAGCACGAGCTGTTCTTCTTCAGCGGTAGCGGGAAGATAAATAGCCACTTCAAAAACTCCAATTGCCGGTTCCGGGTTGCCAGACGCACAGGGCGTAAAGGCGTGCGAAAACCAGGCGGGCACTCAATGTGCCGGAACGAAACGAGCGCAGTTTGTGCGCGGTTAGAGCTCCTCAATGGTGACGTGATCGTTGGTATAGATGCAGGTCTTGCCGGCGATCCTCATGGCCTCTTCGGCGATGGTGCGCGCCGGAAGCGTCGTATGGTCGATGAGCGCCTGAGCAGCAGCCATTGCGTACGGGCCACCGCTGCCGATCGCGGCAATGCCGCCATCCGGCTCGATCACATCGCCTTGCCCACTCAGCAGGAACGTCTGGTTCTGGTCGGCGACCAGAAGCAGAGCCTCGAGCTGGCGAAGCATCTTGTCCGTGCGCCAATCTTTGGCCAGTTCGACAGCAGCACGGCCAAGATTGCCGTGGTACTGCTCAAGCTTAGATTCAAAGCGTGCGAACAGTGAAAACGCATCGGCGGTAGAGCCGGCAAAGCCGGCGAGGATCTTCTCGCCATAGAGACGACGAATTTTCCGCGCGCCGTGCTTGATGATGCCTTCGCCGAGCGTAACCTGGCCGTCGCCGGCCATAACGACCTTGCCATCGCGGCGGATACACAGGACGGTGGTGGAGCGAATCTTCTGCGAGCGCGGTTCGCCTTGAGGAAGTGGGCGGGTAGCTTCTGACTTTCTTATCATGAGACTAATTGCCGATTATAGCAGCGCAGAGCGGAGTTAGCGGGGCGTACGCCAGCAGCACCTAAAAGCCCAATGGCGAGGAGTTCCACGGAAAACTAGAGCCATTGGGTTCGGCATCACTATCAGCAGCGCGCCACTACCACCCTACCCTCTTCCACTTGTGCCTGCGATTGCTGGCCAGGTGTCCTGAAAGGAGCAGCGATGAAGCGAACAATCGTGCTGTTAGTGTTCATGGTCGTGGTGTCTGCGCTCGCCGCAACAGCTCAGACCTACGGATCGTCAACTTCAAACCAGAGCAGCCAACCCCAGACAAGCCAGTCGCAAAGCACGGCTGGGCAGACAGGCGCTATGGGACAGGCTGGTACTGCTCAGAGCAACGTTCTGGAAGGATGCGTAGTCCAGGCCGAGCGCGACTACTATATCCAGCCAATCGGCGGTGGCGACCGCGTGAAGTTGAGCGGGGGGCAGGACATGAGTTCTCATGTGGGCCAGCATGTCCGCCTGGAAGGAACAACGCAGAAGGGATCATCAGCAGGCGAAAGCTCAAGCGCCGCCAGTACGGGCGCGGCGGGTACCACAGGGGCTCCGTCGAAGGCTATGACGGCATTCGAGGTGACCCGGGTGGATATGATCTCGCAAACCTGCCCAACCAGCAAGGCCCCGCAGTACCCGCAGTAGTTGCTGAAATGCAAAGGGCGCAGCATAGTGCTGCGCCCTGTTTCAGTCGCGAGAATTGCGCTCAGGCGTTGTGCATGGTTCCGAGTTGAGTGACAAGGGAATCGATCTGCGCCTGGAGCAGATTGCGGATCGATAGCATCCCGAGCAGCTTCCCGTTCTCGTCCGCGATAGGCAGATGCCGATGGTGAGCGTTGACCATCACGGCCAAAGCATCAGCCGGAGATATGTCAGCCGTGGCCATGACGACGGCTGTCGTCATCACATCGCCGATGGGAGTCGCCGAAGCATCGCGACCGCTCAATACCATCTTGCGCATCACGTCGCGTTCGGTAAAGATTCCCGCAATTACGTTATCGTCATCGACAACAGCAACGGCGCCGACCCCAAGTTCGAGCATAGCGCGAACCGCGTCTGCAACCGTGGCCGATAGCGGCACGGATGCCGGGTGTTCATCGCAAAGCGATAAGACATTCATATCAGTGCACTTCCTATTCTCTCGTTGGCCGATAACCGCCCAGGAACCTTGGCATACTTCTGCCTTCGCTCCGTATGCGGAGAAGCGCTGAAAGATTTGTAATTATGCACCGTCTGGGTCGATGCTGACTACACTGCTGCTGGAATAAGTACAGAAGACGGCACGGCCCTATTCGCCGATGTATGCATCAACCTCGATCTCGACCAGCATCTCGGGTGAAACCAATGCGCTGACGGCGACAAGCGTGGCTGCCGGGCGAATGTCGGCGAAGAACTCACCGTGGGCGCGGCCAACTTCTTCCCAACGCGAGATGTCCGTCACAAAAGTTCGCGTACGCACGACCTGCTGGAGGGAGGCTCCGGCACGAACGAGTGCGCTCTCCACATTTCGCAGCGCCTGCACAGCCTGGGCATAGGCATCGCCTGGAGCGACGATTTTGCCGTCTGCTCCCGTCGCCGTTGTGCCGGCCACATGTACGTAGGAGCCAACGCAAACAGCTCGAGAATAGCCAACCACGGACTCCCAGGGCGCACCGCTTGAGATGTTTCGCCTCTGCATGATCCCTCCCAGGAAAGCCTGACATTATTGCAGATCGGGTAATTCGTAAAATTGCAAATCGGTAATTTGTAATCTGGTAATTCGAAACAAAACAGCAACGGTTTCGAGTTTCCGTTGCTCCAATAGCCGGTGACATCGAGTTCAAATTCCTCGATTCCCCGATTCCACATTTCCCGATATTGGCGTTGCGCGCCTTTCCAGCAACCATTATGCATGCGCCTGCCTTCCAATCACTAACCCCTGGCCGAGAGAAAGCGAGAAGTGACGGCGACCGCGCCACAGATACTTTGCGTCATGAGATGCGGCGAGCCCAGGTGGAGGGACTTGGATGGAATCAATTACTGAATCTCATCCTTTACGGCAGTTGTTTGCCCAACTGGTCGAAGCGCATTTCGATCGTGACTTGGGCCTGCGCGACCCGGCGCTGAAGGGCTATGTAGCCAATATGCTGACGGACTTCTGCAACACTGAGCAGTTGTACAAGATTCGAAATGCCACGGGACGGCCGTTGCATGACGTTGGCGAAATGCTGCTCGAGTCAAACCCGGTGTACGGCGACGCGCCTTCGTTCGATCGCGAACGGCAGGTGCGAAAACATATTGGCGACTACACGCTATTTTTTGCGGGGATATTCCCGGAGAGCATCAATCATCTTCGCTTGCGGCGACAGCGTCTGGAGAACTTCATCGACTGGATGAAGGCCGGCAAGGAGAGTTACTACATCGTTTCGAAGTTCGAGCACTTCGAATACAAAAAAGTAGCGCCGCTGTTTGCGAAGCTCTCACGCGAGTTTGAAGTCTGCGTCTTTGGGCTGAACATGGTGAAAAACGATCTTGCTGAACTGCAGCATCCGATCGTGCGCCGGGCAGACGAGATTGTGATGTAGTCAGCTGCTGCGCTGCTTAGCTTCAAACTCTCGACAGCTCAAGTAACGGAACTGCCTCAGCTAACAGCAGCTCAGAAAAAGCTTAGCAGCTCAGGCGCTCAGCAGCTCAGCAGCTCCTCCTGATCCACCTCTACGCGATAGAAACTTAATGAGCTTTCGCCTTGATCGAGGCGTCGATAGCGTTTGATTGATGCGCGTCCTTCCCCGGGATCAAAGCGCTTGTCGTGTTCGGCAATCACGATGCTCGAAGGCCTCAGCAACTCGGAAGTGGATAGCACGCGGAGCACCTGCTCGTACGCACCTTGCATCGCGTACGGCGGATCGAGGAAGCAAACGTCGCAACGCACCCCCGCTGCCGAAAGGCGTCCGATGGCGGGAACGACTTCCCGTTCCTGAACTTCCGCTCCGGCGCTGATGCCGAGTACGCGTAGGTTTTCACGAATCAGGTTTGCTGCCTTGCGGTTGGACTCGACGAAGTAGGCCATGGAAGCGCCACGGCTCAGGGCTTCGATTCCTATCGAACCGGTGCCGGCAAAGAGATCGACGAACACCGCGCCCTCCAGCTTCCCGCTGGAAGCCAGAATGCTGAAGAGCGTTTCCCTGAGCCGGTCGTAAGTCGGCCGTGTGTCAAGTTCAGGTAAAGATTTTATTTGGCGGCTGCGATACTTTCCTGCGATGACTCGCATCGTCGATGAGAACTCCCTCTGATTCTCTCTGCTCACTTTACACTCGGCGGAGGCGAGGAGAATCGGCAAACGGCGTTCGAACGTCTAAGGTATAGAGAGGGGCTTCGCTCCCGGCTCAAAAAGCTGGGGCGTAGAATCAAACTGAAGGCGGCTGGGAACGCCGCGGAGGACGGAATCGTACAACCATCGATGAGAAATTGGTCCATTTCGGCAGGGCGGATTTTCGGGATTGACCTGCGGATACACCTGACTTTTGCTTTCCTGTTGCTGTTCGTGTGGGTAACGGAATCGGCGACGTCGGGAGCCCGCGGAGCAGCGCGCGGATTGGCGTTGGTAGCCATCGTGTTTGGCAGCGTAGTGCTGCACGAACTAGGACACGCGATTGTTGCGCTGTCGAGCGGCGTCGGCGTGCGCTCCATCGTGCTGCTGCCTATCGGCGGCGTCACGGTGATGGACGACGAATCCCTGCGCAAGCCGAACCCTAGGCGCGACATACGGATTGCTGCGGCCGGTCCGGTCGTCAACTTGCTCATTGCAGCGTTTGTTGGCAGTGCGATCCTGTTATTTTCCGAAGTAGATTTGTTGGCGCGTCCGTTCGTGCACTCCGGCAATCTGCCAAGAAGTCTCTTCTGGGCGAACCTTTTCCTGGGAGCCTTCAACCTGCTCCCGGCCTACCCGATGGATGGCGGGCGCGTTCTGCGGGCTTGGTTCGCGGAACGCATGGACTACCTTCGCGCGACGCGGCGCGCGGTAACGGTCGGCCAGGTTTTCGCGATGGCATTCATCCTGGTGGGCGCGGTCGCCAATACGTGGTTGATGCTGATTGGCGTGTTCCTCTTCTTCGGTGCGCAACTTGAGGATCGCTCCGTGGTATTCCAGTCCGTGCTGGAAACGGTGCGGATGGAAGACGTGATGCTGACGGATTTCCGGACGCTCTCCCCGGCGGACACCTTGGAAGATGCACTGCACAAGGCGGTGCACTCGTTGCAAGATGACTTTCCGGTGGTGCGCGGCAGCGACCTGGTCGGCGTGATTTCGCGGCAGGGCATCATGGAGGCTTTGCGAAGCGACGGAAACAGCTATGTTCAGGGTGCGATGAACCGCGTGTTCCAGGTGGCGAATCGGTCGGAGACTCTGGCATCCGTGTTTAAGAAAGTCGGACAGAAAGGCCTGTCGTTGGTGCCGGTAGTGGACGAAGACCATCTCGTAGGCATCGTCACGCTACAAAATTTGATGCACAGTATGGCTCTGCTTGCAGAAACCCGTAAATTGCGTCGCGAGATCGTGGAAGGATAAATAGAATAGTTCGAACCAATATATACCGGCGGGCCCAATTCAGTTTGCTGACACACTAGGGCGTCATGTCGACCGGAGCGCCGAAGGCACGAAGTGGAGACGCCTTGTGTTTGTGGGCGCGGAAACACAAGGTGGTTCGATTACCGCGGTGTCAGCAGTCTCGGCCCGCATTATCGCGGGCCTTTTCTATTCCAATAACTTCAAAGTTTGGTAGTCCACGGGAGCGGCCGAAGCGAGGCGTGATCCGGAAAAGTACAGGACCAGGCCGGATGCGCGGTCCTGCGGCTTACGGATGATGAGGAGCCCGTCGCCATCTGGTTCTGTGGCTGGACGGTTCACCCATGCTGTGTTGCGGAATGCAGACTTGGGGACTCGAGCGATGGCGCCGATGTATGGGTACGTTATGTCGTAGCGGTTCTCGCCGCCGGTGACGATCACCACTCTGCGCTCACCTTTTTCGCCTACGAGAAGATACGCAGTGTCGTGCGCCGGGCCGTCATGGTCGTAGCTGCCCTGCGCGCGTCCGTTGGTCTTAATCCCAAAGCTGCGCAGCCACGCAGCAGCGTCGGGCTCCAGTTCAGAGTCGATGGCCACGTGCCATTTGTTTACGCCGGAGATCCGGAGTGCGTCGATCGGCGTGACGCCATTTGGCGGTGCCTCGCCGACGATGTCCGCCAACGGAGTTTCTGTTGGCGTCCTGCTGGCCGTAATGACGCCCACGAGAGCGGCGATGGTGCCGACGAGGATAGCCGTACGCAGCGCCAGGCGACGTTCGCGGCGCACTGGCTTGACCTGTAAGCGGTCGGCTCCGGGCATCCTGCCGAGTTCCGAGGCGAGCGCCGCTAGTTCCTCGAAGTGATCGAGTATGTGCCGTAGCGTGTAGGGCGCAGGGATCGCCAGTTCGCTCAGTTCAATCCCACCGTTGGCGACGGTAATGTATGTATTCGAAGAGCAGCAGATCTTTTTCAGCAGCGCCATTGCCCCACGGCTGGACAGCAACATCTTGGCCTGAGTGGGATGGTCGGAGCGGGTAACGAAACGCGCATCGAACATGTCGTCCGGCGTGCGCACCAGGACGCGTCCTTCTGTCGCGCTTGCGCCCTTGGGGACGATGCTCATGGTGAACGTCGCGGGCGCATTGACGCGTATGTTCATGCCGGGCGTGTTCTCGCCATACGAGAAGCGAATGACGGCAGGCAGGCGGCCTAGTTCGCCGCTGACGACCAGGTCCTCGCCGTCGCGGAAGAGTTCGCCATTAAGTTTCTTGGCGAGCGTACGCGCTTCGGCGGCGTAACCCTGATGTCCGGCATACATTCGGCGGTCGCGGAAATACGCGAGAAATGCGCCGACGAATGCGACGGAACAGATGATGAGCAACGAGGTCGCGAGTGGCGAAAGGGATCCCATAAAGTGCTGCAGTTCCGTTTGCGGAATGCGCACAGAACGCGAATTCGCGATGCGTGCTCTTCCGAAAGCGGAGCTTGGCTTTGGGCCGCATCATATCCCGCTCCGGCGGCAGAGGCAACCAAGTTCCCGGACGGGGTAGCCTTCGTATAATCTTGTCCCTATGAGCATGGTCGAACGAATTCAGACGGACATGATTGCCGCGATGCGCAGTAAGGAAGAGCTGAGGCTCTCTACGTTGCGCATGATGAAGTCGGCGATTAAGAACAAAGAGATCGATAAACGCGCGCCGCTTGAAGACAGCGAAATCGTGCAGGTGCTGAGCACGATGGTGAAGCAGCGCAAGGATTCTATCGAGCAGTTCACGAACGGCAATCGGCCGGAACTGGCGCAGAAAGAGGCTTTGGAAATCGATATCATAGAGGCCTACATGCCGAATGCTGTCGGCGCAGAGGAGATCGTGGCGGCCGTGAAAGCGACGATCGCAGAGATGGAATCGCCGACAATGAAGGACATGGGCACCGTCATGAAGAACACGATGGCGAAGTTCGGCGGCGCGCGCGTCGATGGGAAGATCGTGAGCGAAACGGTCAAGAAAGAGCTCGCCGGGAAGTAGGATCTGTGCGCGTGATGTACTGCCGGACAGGGGCTTTCGTTACCCGGCCGGGAGTGAGGGTTTGGCTGATCTGTTGATTGCGACGGCACCACGGCGGTGCCGCCGCCACGGAATCGCGATAGAGTAGGCCCATGCATTCGCGCCTGTTATTGGTCCTTCTGGTTGTTTCTCTCCTCACGACGCTTCCTTACGCTCAGCAGTTGGAGGCCTCCGCGCCTGACCAGGCGATGCCTAACTTGATGAAAGTGTTCGCACGAGAGTTCGGCGAGAGCTACAAGATGGTGCCCGGACTGGCTGCGCTGACCGCCGACTTTGACGGTGATGCTGTGGAGGACGCTGCTCTCGCCGTCACCGGAGACAACCCGTTGGCGACTGCGGCGGGACGCGGCTTCAAGGTGATCGATCCCTACAATTCCTATTTTGGATACGGGAACCCCAAGCTCACGTCAGCCTTCTCCGCGGAGCCCGGCGTGCCGAAGTACATCCTCATTCTGCATTCGTGGCGCGAGGCCACGCCGAAGTCGAAATTCGCGGTCGTCAACCTGCCCTTCAAGAAGATTTCGCTGGGCAGTGTGTTGGTGAAAAAGAAGCCCGTTGCTTCCATCACCGCCGAGGAGAGCGAGGGGTTAATGTCGGCGCTGTTCTGGGATGGGAAGAAATATCGCTGGGAAGCGCTGGGGATGGGGCAGTAGGACAGCCCGCGTAAGTACATAGTTTGAACAGCAGACCCTTCGCTGCGCTCAGGATGACCTGCGTTTGCAAACGGCTTTTGTTCAGCCGCCTGTTGCCGCACGCGAGGCCGCCGCCATTGCCGCCCGGCATCTCTCCTTCGCACATGATCCAAATCACTGGTTCGTGGTTATAATCGCCCGCATGAATCTGGAGCAGAAGCTCGCTGAATTGAAGCGTCGTGATTCCTTGGCTGAAGCAGGTGGCGGCGAAGAGCGCCGGGCCCGTGAACACAAACTCGGCAAGATGACGGCGCGTGAGCGCGTAGAGTTCCTGCTGGACGAGGGCACCTTCGAAGAGACCGACAAGCTGGTGACGCATCGCTGCACGGACTTCGGCATGGACCAGCAGAAGTACTACGGCGACGGAGTCATTACCGGTTACGGACGAGTCGAAGGACGACTGGTCTTCGTCTTTGCGCAGGACTTCACGGTCTTCGGAGGCTCGCTCTCCGAGACGAATGCCGCGAAGATCGTCAAGATTATGAATATGGCGATGCGCGTCGGCGCGCCGGTTATCGGCCTCAATGATTCCGGTGGAGCGCGCATCCAGGAAGGCGTTATGTCGCTGGCCGGCTACGCCGACATTTTCCTGCGCAACACGCTGTCGTCCGGAGTGATTCCGCAGATCTCGGCCATTATGGGACCGTGCGCGGGTGGCGCGGTGTATTCCCCGGCAATTACGGACTTCACGCTGATGGTAGACAAAACGTCCTACATGTTCATCACCGGACCGGACGTCATCAAGGCAGTCACGCACGAAGAGGTGACGAAGGAAGAACTCGGCGGCGCCGTGACGCACAACTCGGTTTCCGGCGTGGCGCACTTCCTGGCGCACGACGATGCCGAGTGCCTGTCGATAATTCGCGAGATGCTCAGTTTCATGCCCTCGAATAATTTGGAAGATCCGCCGCGAAAGGCGTGCACGGATCCAATCGACCGCGCGGACGAGGCGCTGGACACGATCATCCCGACTGAGTCGAACAGGCCATACGACATCAAGGACGTCATCACGCGCATCGTGGATGACGGCGACTTCTTCGAAGTGCAAGAGCACTGGGCGAAGAACATCGTCATCGGTTTCGCACGATTCAACGGCAAGCCCGTCGGAGTGGTGGCGAACCAGCCGGCGATGCTGGCCGGCGTGCTCGACATCAATTCCAGCATCAAGGGCGCGCGCTTCGTGCGCTTCTGCGACTGCTTCAATATCCCGCTGGTCACGTTCGAAGATGTGCCAGGCTTCCTACCCGGAGTGCAGCAGGAGCATGGCGGCATTATCGTCCATGGCGCGAAGCTGCTGTACGCGTTCGCCGAGGCCACGGTGCCGAAGGTGACGATCATTACTCGCAAAGCGTATGGCGGTGCGTACTGCGTTATGGCCAGCAAGCACATTCGCGCCGACGTGAACTACGCCTGGCCGACGGCGGAGATCGCCGTCATGGGGCCCGAGGGTGCGGTCAACATCGTTTACAAACGCGATCTGGAGAAGGCCGGGAAAGAGGGCGTGAACGGATCGCAAGGCGAAGAGGCGGTAGCGAAAGCCCGCAGCGAAAAAATCGAGGAGTTCCGCGACCGCTTTGCGAACCCCTACGTCGCCGCAGAGCGCGGTTACCTCGATGCGGTCATCCGTCCCAGAGATACACGGCGCAAAATCATTCAGGCGCTTGAGATGCTGGAGACGAAGCGCGACAAGAATCCGCCGAAGAAGCACGGGAACATACCGCTGTAAGGCCTGGTCAGTAGCCGGTTGCCAGCGGTCAGTAGCCAGATGCCAGTTGCCGGTTAATGCGAAGATCGCATGTAGGCTGCGCAGTTTGCGGCTCGCGACTCGCCACCACCTTCGGAGCAGCACCCGATTCTCATTGCGCTGGAAGCCAACTGCTGTCGTAATGGCATCTTGCACCCCGTTTCGCGGTGGTGCTGATCCAGGAGGCTTTCTATGTCGGAATACGGTTTCGCGCGCACGCCGCAGGTTATCAACGTTAGCGGCGCTTCGGCGCTTCGCGCAATGGGCACGCTGATCGGTGTCGTACTGCTTATCGTTCTTATCTGGGCGTCGATTGCCTATGTGCCTTCCGGCCATGTCGGAGTGCTAACCATCTTTGGCCGCGTCACCGGGGAGGTGCTGCCGGAGGGTACGCATTTTGTGAACCCCTTCAAGGTGAACAATAAGCTGTCGGTACGTACGCAGACGCTGAAGGAGACGGCGAGCGTGCCGTCGAACGAGGGTTTGATTATCGCCCTCGATACTTCGCTGCTGTACCGGTTGGACGCGAGCCGCGCCGCAGACGTCTTCCAGAAGGTCGGACCTCACTACGGCGACGTCGTTGTGGAGCCGAACCTGCGGTCCACGATCCGCTCCGTCACCTCAATGCACACGGCCAACGCGCTGTATAGCGGCGAACGCGAAAAGGTGGCGCAACAGATGTTGACCGAGCTTTCGGGCGAGTTGGCGAAGCGGGGGATCATCGTGGAGAACATCCTGCTGCGCGACATCCAGCTGCCGCCGACACTGAAGGTTTCCATCGAGCAGAAGCAACAGGCCGAGCAGGAATCGCTGGCGATGAGCTTCCGTCTGCAAAAAGAAAAGCAGGAAGCCGAGCGCAAGCGCATTGAGGCACAGGGCATTCGCGACTTCCAGCAGATCGTGGCGCAAGGCATCAGCCCGCAACTGCTCGAGTGGAAAGGCATTGAAGCAACAGAAACGCTCGCCAAGAGTCCGAACGCAAAGATAGTCGTGATCGGCGGCGGCAAGAGTGGACTGCCGCTGATTCTGGGGCAGTAGGGGTCGGCGGCCGGTTGCCAGTTGCCGGTAAAAGCGGCAAGTTGCCCAGATGTAGGTTGCCTGTAAGGCCGAACGACATTCGTTTGCTCTCTGGCCGAAGTGCGCGATTTCAATGCGCCTTTCTCCGGCACTGGCAACTCGCCACTGGCAACTGGCCACTGCCTACTGGCAACTGGCAACCGGTAACTGCCTACTGCCAACTGGTAGCATAACGACGTGAGCCCACTGCTTGATGTTCGCAACCTGACCGTGACCTTCCCTTCGTCGCAGGGACGGGTTGCCGCTGTGCGCGACGACAGTTTCCAAATCGACAGCGGGGAAGTACTGGGTCTTGTCGGCGAGTCCGGTTCGGGCAAGTCGGTGACATCGCTGGCAATTATGCGGTTGCTGGTGCCGCAGGCGGGTGTTACCGGCGAGATCGTGTTTGACGGTCGCGACCTGTTGACGCTCTCGCCAGATGAGATGCAGCAGGTCCGCGGCGAACGCATCAGCATGATCTTCCAGGAGCCGATGACGGCGCTGAACCCGGTCATGCGAATTGGCGACCAGGTGGCCGAATCCGTGCTGGCGCACACCGTCGATGGCAAGCTCGTTGCCAAGCAGGAAGCTTCGCAGCGAGCTGTCGCGGCGTTGAAGGATGTCGGCATTCCGGAGGCCGAGCGGCGCGCGCGAGACTATCCGCACCAGTTTTCGGGAGGTCAGCGGCAGAGGGTCATGATTGCCATGGCGCTCGTAAATCGTCCGCAGTTGCTGATCGCCGATGAGCCGACGACGGCGCTCGATGTGACGATTCAGGCGCAAATCCTGGATTTGCTGGCGGAATTGCGCGAGAAGTATCGGCTGGCAATGCTGTTCATCTCGCACGACCTGGCGGTGGTGTCGCAGGTCTCGCATCGCATTGCGGTGATGTACGCGGGAGCCATCGTGGAGTTGGGGCCGTCGGCAGCGGTCTTTCACGAGCCCGTCCATCCCTACACGAAGGGTCTACTGAATTCCGTGCCAACGCTGAAAACAGATCGTTCGCGGCCGTTGCGGACGATTGATGGCTCTGTGCCATCGATTGGACAGCTACCAAAGGGCTGCGCCTTCGAGCCGCGTTGCCATTGGCGCGAAGAGTTGTGCACCACCGCTCTTCCGGCACTGGTCGAAGTGAGCGAGGGGCACTGGGCGAGGTGCCCAGTCCTGGGCTCTGCGCGTCTAAGCCAGAGAGATTGAACGCCGCAGCTGACGTTAAGTAGCTTTGCGCAGCTTCTCGAACGGCACATTCAGCACCGGATACTTGTCGAAATCCTTGTAGTCGAAGTGCCACCACTCGAATTCGTACACGGCGAATCCTTGCTTCTGCATCTCCGTTCGGAGCAGGTCGCGCAGGCGTCGCTGCTCTGCGGTTCCGCCGGCGTAGCTGGGATACGCGCGTTCGCTCATCTCATCGTAACCGCTTGGCATCTCGACCGCTTTGCCGGTCTTCAGGTTGTAGAGCGTGAGGTCGACGGCACATCCGCGGTTGTGGCGCGAGCCGGTCTTGGGATCGGCGACGAACTTATGCAGGCTCTCCGGCGTCGCTTGCCAGAACATCCAGGTCACATACCAGGGGCGGTAGGCATCGTGAATGAGCAGTCCGTAGCCCTGCTTGTGCAATTCGCGGTTGGCGCGGACGAGGGCGTCTGCGGCAGGACGCTGTAAGAAGGCGCGCGCCTCGTTGTACATCGGCGTACTCAGGAAGTTGTTCTTCGTGGCGTAACGTATGTCGAGCTTGATGGTAGGGTCGAGCGTCACCAGTTCCACCAGGTCGGGCTTGCGGAGATCGCCGCTTTGCGGTGGCGGCTCTTGCTTCAGCGCCTCGCGCCTCAACTCCTCGACCGGACGTACGGGCTGAATACGGAAGTCAGCAGCCGACCCCTGAGTCTGGGCGACCATCGGAACACGGATGCTGCCGATGCTCAGCAGCAGGATCAGGGCGAGTGCATATCGCTTCATCACGGCGGAAAGCTTACAACGGGGTGGCAATTGCGTGCACGGGCAGAGGGTGCCTCGGTTCCGACCGCGTGTTTCGACCAGTATTCCGATTGCCCTTCCGACCGGCGTTCCGACCCAGCGCTCGGAACCAGCGTGATAGACCGCAGTCATGCAGACGATGGCTGCTTCGAATCTGTGCAGAGGCTATAATGCTCGCCCTAGGTGAGGCTACGCCGTGCGCCTGCTCGTCATTAGCGACATACACTCGAATCTGGAAGCGCTTCAGGCGTGCCTGGAAGTCGCTCCGGAGTACGACCGCGTGGCGAACCTTGGCGACCTCATCGGCTATGGCGCCAGTCCAAACGAGGTGATCGAGACGGCGCGAGAGCTGAGCGGCATCGTCGTGCGCGGCAATCACGACCGCGCATGCAGCGGTCTCATCGATATCCGCAACTTCAATCCCATCGCAGGCACCGCGGCGCTATGGACGCGCAGCATGCTCCATGCTGAAAATCTGCTCTGGATACGCAAACTGCCGCAGGGGCCATTGCGCTCAGAGGATTTACCCGGCGTGCAGTTCGTTCATGGTTCACCGATGGACGAGGATGAGTACATAATGAACAGCCTCGCTGCGCGTGACGCGCTCGACCTGGTGGATACGCCCATCACCTTCTTCGGGCACACTCATATACAGGGGGGCGCAGCACTGACAAATCGAGATTTGCTTGCGGTGACGTTGCAGTGGGAGTCGCGAAAGACGCTGGAGCAGTACACGGTGCAGATCGACGGCGCAGCACGATACCTGATCAATCCAGGCTCGGTCGGCCAACCGCGTGACGGCGACTGGCGCGCGGGATTCGCCGTGTACGATTCCGATGCAGCCACCGTGACGTTCTACCGCGTGCCATATCCGATCGACCTGGCGCAGCATCGCATCATTGCCGCCAACCTTCCGCCGAGACTGGCGTCCCGCCTGCGCGAAGGCCGCTGATAAGTTACACTCGCCCTTTATGCCATTCCGTCGCGCACCATTTAGAACGAAAAGCAGTCATGACGCTCCCGGGTTATTTGGGGAACGCAGTGCTCAGCGGCCTGAAGCCGCCGAACCCGCAGGCAAAGAGTGGAGCGGCAAAGACGCGCTTCTGGCGCACATCGATGGCGGTGCGCGCGGCAATCCCGGCCCGGCCGGATACGGCGTTTACATACAGGACGCCACCGGCAAGAAGGTGGCCGAACTTAGCGAATACCTTGGCCACCAGACGAACAACTTCGCCGAGTACTCGGGGCTGGTCGCCGCGCTTGAGTATGCGATCCAGCATGGCTACAAGACGCTGAAAGTCGTCAGCGACTCTGAGCTGATGGTGAAGCAGATACGCGGCGAGTACAAGGTGAAGAGCGAATCGCTTGCGCCGATCTACGCCGAGGCGAAAGAGTTGATCCGCAAGCTGGATTCGTTTTCCATCCGCCATGCACTGCGCGAGCAGAACAAGGATGCCGACCGGCTTGCGAATCTGGCCATGGATCGGGGCACGGGACGTGCCCCCGCTGCTCTGTCGAAACCTGCGCCGGCCCCTGACGGTGGGCCGGCCCTTTGCGAGGTGGAAGGCGTGGTGCGCGACGGAGTTGTCGAGTTCACCGCCGAAGACCTGCCCAACGGAACGCGCGTACGAATACGCCCCGTACGGTAAAGCTAGTGGATCGTGATTGTAGAGCCAGGGGATAGTGATTAGTGAATCTCGGCCCACCCGCCACCCGCCTGCTCCAACAACTACGGGAGACACGTGCCGTTCGGGACCAGAAGTCCTGTACTCTGCGTCGATGGAGTGGCCGACACCGGTCCCAACGGAGTGGTCAGGTCTTTAATGGAGATGTCTGTGTATGTGGCGCAAACCAAACGTTGCCTTTGACCCGAAGGACAGGAGAAATCCGGTCCCGGCGGAGACAGCGTCACGCTTCCGACGATCGAACCATTTTTCCCGGAATTGAATGGGGTGGGCGGGCTTTGAACCGTGCCCGGCCCTGTTTTGTTTGCAGCTTCGGGCGTATTGCCGCTCTTTGTGAAGCACTGGTAAGTAGCGGTGGCGATGGCACTACCCTGGTAAAGAATGGTTTCATCGTCGCCTAGGCCAGCTTCTTTAAATGTAATCACCACATTGGCACCGCTGAGACCTGACTCGACGCGGATGAAGTGGGCGCTTGCCGCCAACATCGCAATAGCGGTGCCAAGCAACAGTCCCAGCGCTGCAACACTTTTAAGTCGCTGCATCTTGTTTCCTCTTTCTCTCGCTTGCGTCTTAACGACGCAGATCAATTTGTTGGGGGGCCCTATCGGGAGTCACGCGCTAAGTTGGGAAGAATACGAGGCAATCGTATGGCCACAAACACGGCGTTGCCATTCAATGTCCGTGTCTGCCATGAGGTGAATAAGCATAGAGGCGTATAGCTGCGCACCTAAGTGGAATGCGACGTGAATGCAGGTTCCTATAAAGAGAACAACAGAAATACGAGAAGGTCGTAGCTTACATTGTGAGGCGGGTGGCTCAAGCTAAAGTGTGGGATGTAGAACACTGCTGAGGGTGCCCCGTCCCAGCTTTGCTAGGGCGGGATAGCTACTGCACGCGAAGATTGTCGGGCCGCTCCCACATTTGTTCGAAGTTACGCCGGAAGGCGTTCACCTGTAGCGGGTCGGCCGTGTAGTGCGCGTTGTTGTCCTGCCGCTTTAGCCCCGTTGGAGACCAGTTCGCGCTGCCGTCGCGCAGGACTCTGCCGTCTGTGAGGAACGCTTTCAGGTGCATGAGTTCGTGGCTGTTTTTCACGCGCACCTGGATGTTCTTTTGACCAGCGAACAAGGCCGTGGTGGATGGCTTTCCGCGCTCCGAAAAGCGTCTTTGCTCGTCCTCGAATTGCTGGTGATCGCGGTAGATGCGAATCTCGACGCCGCGCTCGGCCAGGTCGACCAGGGCGTCGGCGATGTACGTGTCGGTGAAGGCGTACATTGCAATATCAATCGACTGCTGGGCTTCGCCCAATCGCGCCAAATCCAGTCGCTCGAGATTGTCGCCGGGCGAGTAGCGAGTCTCGGCGGTGAGGGAGCCCGACTCCGCTACGGAACTCAGTTCACGGACGCTGGCCGGTCGTTGCGAGACACCCCAGTAAGCGAGTCCGCTAACGCAGATAACGACCAGCAGGACGAGTTGGCGCGCACGCTTCAATGGGCGCTCACTTGCGTCGCTTGGCCAGACGACGGCGGCTACCGGGCGTTTGCTCCGTGAAGTGCTCCCACCCCTGCGGCTCGAGTTCGGTGGTATAGCCGTTATCCTCTTCCAGCAGCATCTCGCGGTCGTCGGTTATGTAGCCGATATGGGTAATGGTGACGCCCGCAATTTCCTTCGGCACGCGCCGTCCTTGCGGAGAGGTGAAGAGTAGCTGGTACTCGTCTCCGCCGTGCAGGGCAAAGGCCCGGTCCACCTCGTGGCGACCCAGGATGGCACAGGGAACGGCGCTGCCATGCACGACTGCGCCGACTTCGCTCTCAGCGCAGATGTGCGAGAGGTCGGTCGAGAGTCCGTCGCTGATGTCGATCATGGCCGACGCCAGTTGCTTCTCGCGCAGGTAGCGCGCGACCGCGAGTTGTGGCTGCGGATAGAAGTGAGCAGGATAGAACTTCGGGCGGAATCGCTTCTTCGGATTCGCGAACATCTGCTCAAGCAGTGCCGCAGACGCGCCGAGTTCGCCGGTGACGAAGATGCGGTCGCCGGCCTGGGCGGTCGAGCGCAGGATGGCTTTGCCGGAGGGAACTGAGCCAACGACTGTGATGTCGGCCAGCACGCCGGAAGGCGACTGTGCGATATCGCCGCCCGCCAGTGGAATGTGAGCCGTGGCGGCAAGCGCGTGCATTCCCATAAAAAACGCGTCAACCCATCGATTGGGTGTGTTGGCCGGGAGAGCCAATGAGAGGAAGGCCGCGACCGGATCTCCGCCCATGGCGGCTATGTCGCTTAGGCCACGGGTGAGGCAGCGGTGGCCGATGGCCTCGGCCGGGTGCCATTCGCGGCGGAAGTGCACGCCTTCAAGGCTGAAATCCGTGGTGACGAGCGTGTCCAACCCGCTTGGCAGGCGGAGCACGGCGCAATCGTCGCCAATGCCGGTTACAAGGTGAGCGCCGGTGTTGCCCGCCATGGTCGCCCTTTTGCTGGCGCCACGCGAGCGCTGTCGAATTTCTGCGATGAGTTCTTTTTCCGTTTTCAACAAAGCGGAACAACTATAACGGATGGCCACTTCGGAGTGAAACGTCGTGCTTGGATTGCTGCTCCTGCAATCGCCCGGCAGGAGCGGAACCGACTTAAAAAATCGACGGGACGGTGTACAACTGGTACACTCGAACATTCACCTAAGTACCAGTTGTTCAGGACGTAACCGGTTGACACCGCGAAATCTGCTTTGTTAAGGTTTGCGGGCTGCTTCTCTACTCCTCTGGCCGAGGAAAATGGACGGTCCATTCGCTCCGTCCTGCTGTAGTTGTCACGGCGAGCTTGCGAGTTCGCCCGGCCAGCGCGCCTCCACTACCGAGGACAAGGCCACCGCAGTTCAGGGTTGCGCCCGCTCGGCGAGGCGATCCTATTTAGGAGTTCTTTTTGCGCAAGCGTTTTTACATACTGTTTGTTGCCCGCGATTCGGAAGGGCAGTTGCGCAAAATTCCGATACCCATCCACTATCTCTACGTGTTTCTGGCCGGTGCGCTCATCGGCATGTTTTCCATTACCGGCATGGCGGGCTCTTACACTCGCATGCTGATGAAAGTTTCGCGCTTTAACGAGCTGCGTACCGAGAAAGACCAGATCAAGAACCAGTACTCGCAGCTCGAGCAGGTCTCCAAAGAAAAAGATATCCAGGTTGCCTCGCTGGGTTCCATCGCGAGTGAAGTCTCCACTCTCTACGGATTGAAGGCCGATTCGAAGCTGGCGCCCGGTGTGACGGAAATCCATGCTGAGGAGTTCCGCGCATCGCTGGATCAGTTGTATGCGCTTCGCAAGTCGGCGCTGACGGGCGTAGCGACTGCCGGGCTCGGCATGGGAGTTGGCGGCCGCGTGGCAACGCTTTCAGATTGGGTTCGCGCTTCGGCTGCGCCAACGCTTTGGCCCGTTGAAGGCCGTGTGACCAGCTCCTTTGGTGAGCGAATTGATCCCTTCAACGGAGAAGGTGCGTTCCATAGCGGCGTTGACATATCGACCGCTTATGGCCGAGCTATCCTTGCTCCCGCCGACGGCATCGTCCTGTTCGCTAATTTCATGAGCGGCTACGGACGGTTGGTGAAGATCGATCACGGACATGGTGTGAGCACACGCTTCGGACACCTTTCCGGGTTCGCCGTAGCCTCTGGGCAGGGCGTGCGTCGCGGACAGGTCATCGGATACGTAGGAGCCAGCGGACGCGTGACCAGCGCCCACCTGCATTATGAAGTCCGCATTCATGACACGCCGGTGAATCCGTCGAAGTACCTGCGCACCTCGCACGCCGCAAAGTTCGATACCGGCGGTTAGGCACCAAAGTCAGTCAACTCACAAAAGCCATTTCAAATTCAGCCTGCAAGTCATCTGGTTTGCAAGTCATCTAGAGAGCTTGCAAGTCATCGAGAGAGTACGTGTCATTCTGAGGTCGCGCCCTCTTCTGACGCGGGAAGGATCTGCTGTTCGACAGGCAGGAAGCAGGTATCCTTCGCTTCGCTCAAGATGACTCTCCACCTTGGCATGCCGCACAGGATGCGTCACTGAGTCATCTGCAATTGAAGATGTCAGGTGTAATTCGCAATTGAAAATGCCGGAGCTGCTCGCTCCGGCGTTTGCCTTGTGCACGTGCTGGGATGGATGCGGTTAATGCTGTGGCTTCCTCTCGGCGGGCACTTTTTCGGGCGTGTGCTGGTCAGTTTTGGGCGACGGCGCAGGCTGCATTGTGAGTTCCGCTGGCGGTTCCGACAGGAGCTTTTTGAAGAACGCTATTGGAATTGACGCCGTGATAATAGCGCGTTCCTTTTCGCGATCAACCTTCAAGCTATCGAAGACGGCCTTCACGTCTGGATCCGAGCCGGAGGTCTGCATGTTCCCTTCAAGTGCGCGGAAGATGCCGAGGAACGTGCTCGCCTGGTCCGCGAATTTGTTGGCATCCTGTTCGTCTTTCGCAAACAGCTCTGCCCTGGCATGAATATTTCCGGTGAATCGGGCGGAGACAACGAGTACGCTCGGCGTCGGCACGAAGACGCTGAACCCGCCGGGCAGTTCCGCTTTCACATCGCCTTCGAATTTGCTGATGCCCCAGACCGGACTTGCGAGTGGCACATCCTTGTAGTGATCGCTCAGCAGTTCTGGTCCAGCGAAGGGAAGCGCGACGTGCTTGTAGCGATCGATCATGCCATGGATCACAGAGCCATCCTCAACGTTGGAGCCCGCGACGGTATCGACGCCAAGAATGGCGACACGAACGGTGCGATCCTCCACCGGAATGCTGAAAATCTCTGTGTCGCGGTAACGCTCGGTGCTGCGGCTCAGTTTGCGAAGGTAGTTCGATACGCGCTGGGCGTCGAAGCGTCCGATGAATATCTCGGAATAGCGAGCGCTTCCGGAGCGAATCGCGCCTGTGCTGGTTCGACGATGCTGGACGAAAGCTGCCTGGTCGAGATCGCGCTCGAACTGGAAGCCGGTTTCCCTTACGAACTGCTCATATTCCGGCTCCCGTGCCGCCGCTTGTTTGTCGCCGAACCCGGTGAGAAGACGGAAGGTTTTGAGGTTAACAAAAATGACCGCCTCGCCATCAGGCAGCAGGCGAGCTGGTTCTGGGGCGCCACGGCGGCGCAAGAAGATGGCAACAGCGACGGCCGCCACAATTACGACGACTACGCCAAGGACGATGAGCTTTCGGGTTCGACTTCTCATGAATGAAGGTGATTCTGTTCAGAAAATCGCCGCGTAGCATATAGCCATCCGACTGTGTTTCCGGTAGAATCACTTGTGGAGTCGCATCATAGCACCCCGCGTATGTGGGATGCCTCGCAGAATCTTGTGCAGTCCCCAAGACCAGGACAGGAGCAGCGAGACGAATGTGACGTGGCGCGGCCAGCGCCCAAGGCCACTGGAAAGTAATGGTATCTTCATCGGCAACAACTGTGAGCGGGAGCTCCGGTTGCACGCGAAGTTCCGTTGTGCTAACCTTTCCACTTCGCCCGTGTTACGGGTACTTTTTTTAACTGCTGGCGTAGCTCAGCTGGTAGAGCATCTGATTTGTAATCAGAGGGTCGGGGGTTCAAATCCCTTCGCCAGCTCCAGTTCGACAACCGGTGCGCTAGCGGATGCGCACAGGAACGGATCCACGTACGGCGCGCAGCTCTCCTAAGAGAAGCACTCCAGTAGGGTCTTCTAGATTTCGTGCGGAAGTATGTTCGCACGAGCGTGAGATTTCTCCGCAGTTTAGTAACGGTCACTCGCTGTGCGTGCGCGGGCCTGTTCTTTGAAACGTTGCGTGCAGGTCCGGCAGTCGGCGCTGAGTGCGCGATTCGGACGTGTGGTTTTGAATGTGCACAGGTGGCCGAGTGGTTAATGGCAGCAGACTGTAAATCTGCCGCTCTATAGAGCTACGGAGGTTCGAATCCTCCCCTGTGCACCAGTATTTTCCGGGCGAGTGGAGGCTGTAGTCTGCGTGCCGGATGCAATGCTCTACAGCAATAGGAATGCGCGGTTTGGCAACTACTCGGCTCTACAAGGTGCTAACGGTTTACGCGGTGCTGGCAGTCCTTGAATGGACGACGCTGACGGATGAGGCAATCCCGTTCGGGGGGAACTTCGAGGCGAGTCCGCGAAAGCTTGCGCTGACGATTTTGGCCGTTTTGGTCGTGCTGACGCTTATGGCTTTCTGGAAAGAGCGGGCGAGAGCCAGGCTCGAGAGCAGCGATTCTGGTACGAATTGAATTAGGCGCGCGGCAGTTCTTTTTGTGTTTGGTAGTGGAGGCAGGCGGGAGTAACTCAGTGGTAGAGTCACAGCCTTCCAAGCTGTTGGTCGCGGGTTCGATTCCCGTCTCCCGCTCCAGAGTTTAGGTTTTCATCGCGATTTGCGCGATGAGTATGCGGGCCGATGTAGCTCAGTTGGTAGAGCACTCCCTTGGTAAGGGAGAGGTCACCGGTTCAATCCCGGTCATCGGCTCCATAGATTCGGCCAGCAACAATCAGTCAGCGGAGAGTCGCTGTCTGGTTGTTTGTTCTTTGACGACGGCACTGTAGATACATCCTTGCGGAAGACGGACGAATGTCTCAGTCAGAGTTCCAACAGGCCGGGATTGAGATTCAGAACAAGGCGCAGTTTGGTGAACTGCGGGGCTCGCTTCGGAGAGTTTTTGCTTCGGGGCAAGTCGAGCGGTTTCTGAAGTTGTTGGAGCGGAAGGGTGTGGGTATCCGCGATTTCGACGCGGTGCTCGCCAGGGGCGTGCTGGAGCAGGTCGATGAAGTGCTCGGCAACTCCAGTGCGACGGCGCATTCGCTGTATGAAGCGCTGACGGTCGCCGACAAGGGCCAGATGCGCGAGTTCTACCTGACGCAGTTAGAAGTCGTGGACGAAAGTCTGCGAGAAAAGTTCGCAAGAATTTACCGTTCTTACTAAGGCATAAGGCAATGGCGAAAGAGAAATTTGACCGCAGCAAACCGCACGTGAACGTTGGGACGATTGGGCACATTGATCATGGCAAGACGACGCTGACGGCGGCGATCACGAAGGTTCTGGCGAAGCACAACCCGAACATCAAGTTCCGG
>DATMYA010000039.1 GCA_035561135.1 Clostridia bacterium | reverse complement strand
AGTCTTGGAACGGCAACTGCGATACACTAAACTAGCTTCTTGCATTGAAGGCAACAAGGGCCCGTAGCTCAACGGTTAGAGCAGAGGACTCATAATCCTTTGGTTCGGGGTTCAAATCCCTGCGGGCCCACCAACCTCAGTAGAATTTTTTCGCTGTCCCTGCGCTCAGGATTCCGGCAGCAGATTTCCCGCTCCGCTCTCGCCTCCCTGCGCCGATGCAAAACTTAGTGAAGCCTCCAGAAAAGAAGGCCGTCCGGCGAACCGGACGGCCCTGTTAAGCGAAGCTGGCTGTTAGTTACAGCCCGGCATTTTTACCTTGCTGACCCATGTCGACCAGTTGAACGCGCCGCTCGACTTCAAGTATTCCGTGGTGAAGAACATCGTGCAGTCATCCGTCGGATCGACGCTGATGCTCGAATAATCTCCCCAACGGGTCAGTGATCCGCCAAGGTAGCGTCCCTGCGAACCCCCACCGGCGAGCATCTGCGCTTCAGTCCCCATGGTGCCCAGCGCATCGCCCGCCGCACGTGCCGTGTACCAGAGCGACGGGTAAACGCTGCTGCTCGACTTGCTGTAGCCCATCATGATGTTGCCCTGTTTGTCCATGGCAACCGAGCCCATCCAGCGATAATTCGAGTCAGGAGCGAACGTCCCCTGCTGCCGAACGCTCACGTTGCCACCCGTGGCCGACAGTTCATACCAGCGAACGCCCGCGTAGGACTGCTTGCCGCTGCCTACGGAGACCGAGTGGTTCACGACCATCCGTTCGCCGGCGGCGCCGAGGTTGCGATATGCGAGTCGATACATCAGGCGATCCGCAAGGGAGTCCAGCTTGACGGAGGTTCCCGGCTGTGGGACGCAGGTTCCGCCGCTGCAAGCCCGGGTGAACGCGCTCACCGCAACCGCTGTGGGACCGGTCAACGTGGTGTTGGCCGCGTTCGCAAAGTCCACCTTGTACTTCCAAACGTTGAGCACGTTGGTGCCGAAGTTGACGAAGTACTCGGGCGTGCCAACTGGCGGCAGCGTGGAGCCGTCGATATCGGCAGGCAGCAGACCACCGTAGCTGGTGCTCAACTGAACGCATTGCGATGTGGCGGCCGTTCCGGCCAGCATCGCAGCGCGGTCGAATGCGCAAATCTTGGAGCCCTTGAACGTGGAGCCATTGGCGAACATGTTGTAGGCCGCGTAATAACCGTCAGCCCATATGCCGAACTTGCCGTAGTCGTTGAAGTCTGTGCCGTAGGAGTAGGCATACAGGTTCCAGGCGCCGTTTGCGTCCGCCGTCTGCGAGACCGCGATGCATTGCAGATAGGGAGTCGTGCTGACGGAGAATTGGCTCATCAGCCAGCGATGCGCCTGCTTGTCCCAGAGGACGATGGGGTCGCCATCGTTGTTGTTCTGGCAGCCACCGCCGAAGTTTTGCCACAGCGTGTTCCCGTTCTTGGGACTTCCGACCATCGCGCCCGTGGACTTGTCGAAGATCGCGAACGCTTCATTCACCCACTGAATGTACTGCGTGTCGCCGACCGAGCCGTTGGTGTCAGGCGGAGCGGCGTTCACGCTGTAGTTGCCAAGTCCCACGCCTTCGAAACCACTGAGGGGAGTGGCGACAAGTGGTCCGTAGTTTGTCTGCACCGCGCCGGTGATGGAACCGGTGCTGCGGCCAGCAGGCAACGGTTTTACAGGATGCTCGTGCGCCTGTCCCACGCGTTCGACCGATTGCAGGTCGCGCAGCGGACGCGAGACACCCATCTTTACCGGCTTGTGAACCTCAACTTTGTAGGTTTCCGCGGCTGCCGAAAGCGACATCGCGAGGACGACGAGTATCGCAAGGTTCAGCGATACAGCGTTGCGCGCCGTGCTGGGACGGTTTGCCATAGAGTGAAAGCTCCTATTCTTCCAACGCAAATAGAGTGTTCAACAGAGCGGAATACAGTTGTGCAAAGACGGTGCGGTTTGTTTGCGGGGGGAAGAATTATGAGAACAACGGAGCCAACGACGCCATCCAGAATGTCAAGCAGAGTAGCTTTAAACGAGCACGCTGTCAAACGCGGAAAACCCAGAACGTAGGAATATCTTGCGCGCTAGAATCATGCGCATGAACGAGCAACCGCGCGGCGGCCTCTCCCGCCTGTGGCACCATTTCCCTCTTCGCAGCAGAGCACACCTGGCTGAACGTGCTGCTGCTGGTTGTTCCCTTCGCGCTTGCAGCGCACTTCGCTCACGCACAACCGCTGGTCACGTTCGTGGCGGCCGCGGCAGCGATTATTCCGCTGGCAGGCGTGCTCGGCGAAGCTACGGAAGACCTGGCTGGACGCATAGGCCCGACGCTCGGGGGAATTCTGAACGCGACAATGGGAAACGCGACCGAACTTATCATCGCGTTCTTCGCGTTGCGGCTCGGGCATGTGCAGGTCGTGAAAGCGTCACTATCGGGCAGCATCATCGGGAACCTGCTGCTCGTACTGGGACTGAGCATCCTGGCCGGCGGGCTCAAACGGGAAAAGCAGACGTTCTCCCGCACGGCGACAGCCACCAACAGCACGATGCTGTTCATCGCCGTGGTGGCGCTCATCATGCCTGCCGTCTTCGACCTCACGGTCTTCGGCAATCTTCGCCAGCAAAATCCATTTCTTGAAAAGCTGAGCCTTGCGACGAGCGCGGTGCTCATCATCATCTATCTCGTCAGTTTCATCTTCATGTTGAAAACGCACAAAGCCGTCTTCCACCATGGCCAGACGGAAGGCGCTCACGCCGCGGCTCATGGCGGCGCCATGCGCCCGGTTGTGTCGCTGGTCACCGCAACCGTTCTGATCGGATTTCTGAGCGAGATGCTGGTCTCTGAAATCGACATGGTCACGAAGTCGCTAGGCATGACGGAAACCTTCGTCGGCGTTATCGTGGTGGCCATCATCGGCAACGCCGCGGAGCACTCGACGGCGATCTTCGTAGCCCGCCGCAATCAGATGGACCTTGCGATGACGATCGCGATCGGGTCCAACACGCAAATCGCTCTTCGTTGCGCCGTTGCTGGTCTTTCTTTCCGTGGCGCTCGGGAATCCCATGTCACTGGTCTTCGGCGGACTCGAAATTGCATCCATCGTGCTCTCTGTGCTGATCGTGGAAATGATCTCCGCCGACGGAGAGAGCAACTGGTTCGAAGGTACGCAACTGCTTGCGGTATACATCATCCTGGCCGTGTCCTTCTACTTTGTGCCTTCGTAAGAAGAGAACAGATCAAAGCAACTGCCGCTTCCAGATAGGGTTCTATTAACCATTCCTCGGAGGCGCGCGTGCGAATTGGAGTCGTTCCAAATCTTCTGCTCGCGATATCGTTCGCTCTCACAGCCTCATTCGCCGGGTGCGGCGGCGGTGAGACTCTCTTCGATATTTGTGGATGTGTGCCGACCTCCCCAGCGTCGAAAGACCATCGCCACGCCGAGAAACACGTTCCGCTGCCGAACATACCCACGCAGGAAATCACGGTGTCCACCATTCTCGGATGGCCTATTGACCCCGCGCTGCTTCCACCCGACGCCCCGCGTGCAGGCCGCGAACTAAAGCTGTTTCACATCGCCCACGCATACGTTCAAACCGTGCGGATCGAACACAGCGACTGCGATCTGCATATGGAAATTTCGGATACGGCGGACAAGATGGCGCCGCGCGCCATCGTGGAGACGCCTGTCGACGGCGAGTACTGCTCGGCACGCCAGGCAATACAACAGCAATTGGCAAAGCACGGAATTTTTGTTGGACACGAGCAGGTTGGAGAATTGCCGCAGGAGATCACTCCTGCGCTGCAGGCCGATATCGTCGGACTGGCGTTCGAGGATTTCAACCACCCCGGACGTGGCACAGCGCTCGTTGCGACGATATGGGAATTACATCCAGCGATCGTAAAGCTCTTGGAGTAGAGGGCGGGTGCGAACACTTATCGATGAACGAGAGGGGTGGAAGACTCGTGGCGCGAGATTGCGAACGACGGCCGCGTGTACCTGCCGAGGATGCTATTCCAGCGGACCTTCAGCATCTCCATCCCCATTTTGAAACCATCCACAACGGGATTGATCTTGGAGCGCTCATCGTGTGCCCACTCGACTGGAACTTCGGCAACGCGCAATCTGAATTTGTCCGCCAGAAACAGCAACTCAGGATCGAATCCCCAGCGCTCGATGTGCTGGCGGGTGAAGATCTTTTCCGCCGACTGGCGAGTGAATGCCTTGAACCCGCACTGGGTGTCTTTGTATTTCAACCCGAGGATCATGCGTAGCAGCAAATTAAAGACGCGTCCGATGAGTTGGCGAAAAAACGATTGGCGCTGCGTTTGCAATTCGGCCTGCAACCAGCGTGAACCGATGGCGACATCGGCGCCATTGTGGAGCGCTGTGAACAATTTGCTGGACTCTTGTATAGGCGATGAGAGGTCTGCGTCGCTGAAGAGCAGAATGTTCCCCTCGGCGTTCAGCATCCCATTGCGCACACTGTAACCCTTGCCGCGGTTGCCTGGATTCTCGAGCAATCGCACTTGGGGGTGCGAGGCCGCGTAGTGCTGCACGATCTCAGACGTGTTGTCGCGTGAGCCATCGTTGACGACGATGATTTCGGCGCACCACCGCTCCGCTGCGACGTACGCGAGCACCTTGTCCAGAGTAGCCGAGATGCGCTCGCTCTCGTTGTAAGCCGGGATGACGATACTGTAAGTAGGGCTTTCCATCAGCAACTTAGACGCACTTGCATTGTAGAGCAGTTGTCACGTGATCGAGCGACAAAAAGCCGGAGCTGGCCGACCGACGTCTATTCGGATTTCGGACTTGCATTGCGATGCGCGGAGAACGAATCGCAAGAACGCAGAGGCGCGCTGAACAATCGTATCTTCAGCTAAACAGCTCGAATTAAGCAGCTTGCCGGTTATTCTCAAGCATTGCGAAGAATTCAGTGACCAGGTGCCTATCCCAGAGACCCAGGCGCGCTTCCTGGAACATGACTTCTCGTGAGTCTTCATGCGTGCGAGCAGGCTTGTAGGGTCGCGCCGTCCTCAGCGCATCGTAAACGTCCACAATCTGCAGAATGCGCGCCAGCAGGGGGATGGACTCGCCGGTGAGTTGATCGGGGTAGCCACTGCCGTCCCAATGCTCATGGTGATGGCGGATGATGGGCAACACGATGCGGAGTGATCGCAGTGGCTTGCAGATGTTCTCGCCAATGATGGGGTGCTGCTTCATCGTGCGCCACTCGTCGGCAGTAAGGTTCGTGCCTTTCTTTAGAATCTCGTCGGGAATAGCAATCTTGCCCAGGTCATGCAGGAACCCCCCGCGTTTGAGGGCGACCTGCGCATCGCGATCAAGCCCAAGGTGCACACCGAGATCGCTAGCGCTACGGGCTAACCGCTCGCAATGACCTTCCGTATAGGGGTCGCGTGACTCCACGCTAAGGCCCAGCGTGCAGAGCACGGCTTCGGCATTTTCCAACTCGTCGGTGAAGTCTTTTAGTTTGAGCAGCGACCTGACCCGGGCGAAAAGCTCTTCGGGGAAAATCGGTTTGTTCAGGAAGTCATCGGCACCAGCCTCAATGCCTCGAATTTTGTCTTCGCGATCGGTGAGGCCGGTAATCATTACGACCGGGATCAACCGGGTAGCGGGATCGTCTTTCCACTCGCGGCAGAGTTCGTATCCGGTCTTCACGGGCATGATGACGTCGAGCAGAACAATATCGGGAGGACACGCCTGCATCTGCTGCTCGCCCTCAGCGGCACTCGACGCAGTTACCACGTCATAGCCACGGGTCTGCAACAACTCTCGCATCAGCACCGTGTTTTCCTGGTTGTCGTCCACCACCAAAATCAGCGGAGCGCGTTTACGCGAGAAATTGTCAGCCATTAGAGTCTGGGAGGGACATGTAGCCCGATAGGTTGCATGAGAGTTGCACTTCGAAAATCCTGGCCGACTGACCTTGCCTGCGAAAAACGTCTGCCAAGAACCTCTGTGAAGAACCGTACCAGAAGCCGATCGCACGCCTGCGGACGTGTGGACCTATCGACATTGTGAGCCTGCACTTGCCGACCAGCCCCGCTGGCGATACGCTTGCGCATATGCGCAAATCGGCCGCTCTCTTTTTTCTATTCATATTGTTGTTCACCAATACAGCATTGATGTCGGCTGCCAAGCCCCGCACCGTGAGCTTGGGCAAGTGGATGCCCGTGAAGCTGTTTATCGGCCCCACGGAAGATAAGACGCTAGACATCAAGGTGCGCCCGCTCATGGTGAACGGACGCATCAAAGAGTTCACAACCGGCGAGCCGCACGATGTGACGGAGCGCCTTTTCGTAATTCGCCGTGCATTCCGCGTGAATGACAACCTGCCTGTGGAAGAGGCCCCCGTGGGTCAGCGCAAGATGCCCAAGTGGCTGTGGCAGCGAGGCGGATGGCTGATGGTGGACCGCGAAACGGCACGCATCACGCAGATCAATTTGCCCGAGTTCGACCCCTTCTACTCTGAGGCCGCCTGGTTTCGCGACTATGTCGCCTATTGCGGCATCTCCGAGAACTCGGAGAAACTCTACGCAATCGTCGCTCAACTCGGGCGGAAGAAGACGGTGTTAAAACGCGATCTCGGGGCCTCCAGCCAGCGCGAAATGCCGGACGCGGAATGTGCCGTGCCTCAGTGGGAGAAACAACCCGTGCGTGTTACCTTCAGCCCTGTACGCGGTGAGAAGGTCACGTTCACTGTGCGCGGACACTCGGCCGACGTGGCACCCGGTTCCACAGAAGATGAGGACTGATCTTGAAGACCTTCGACGAGTACTTGCACGACGCAGAAATCGCCCATGGACATCTTTGCGCAGGACAAGTACTCGGCGTGCGAATGGCGCTGCTCGGGCTTCGCCTGCTCGGCATTGATGACCCACGCGGCCGCGATCGTAAGCGAACCGTTACATACGTGGAAATCGACCGCTGCGCCACAGACGCAATTGGAGTCGTGACCGGATGCCGCCTGGGCAAACGCGCACTGAAGTTCCGCGACTGGGGCAAGATGGCAGCGACGTTCATCGATGCCGCCAATGACCGCGCGGTACGAGTCAGCGCGCGCGAAAACTCGAAGGAACTCGCCCGCGCGTTGCACCCGGAACTCGACAGCAAGAACCAGCAACAGATGCTTGCGTATCGCGAACTCAGTGACGCCGACCTCTTCGACGTGCAGTGGGTTCGCGTAGCTCTTCCACCCGAAGAAATGCCCGGCTACAAGGGCGAACGAATCGCCTGCGACCTGTGCGGCGAAGGCATCGCCTTTAAGCGCGAAGTGCGTCGCAACACCCAGGTTTTGTGCCGCGGCTGCGCCGGCGAACGCTACTACACGCCAATCGAAAAGATGCGGGCTGAGTAGTTCATCAAACATCTTTTTCTGCGTTATTAAGATTTCAAAGAACAATTAGCTCAGGACACAGTGGTTCTGCTTTGCTGTTCTGCAAAACGAAAAACTGTTTGCGAACAGAGTGGCTTTGCAAGCCCACGCATATGCCTGCAAGCGCAGGGCCGAAGTACATAGGACGTTAAGCACCTGTGATTTCTGGATTTAGCAGAACACTCTGCGAGCAGCTTGGAAAACGGGCAGGCAAGTTTTACGCGTCGGGAACAAACAGCAGGTACAAAAGCTCTCGGTGAGACACGGGCGGGCTTTATTGTTTGCGAGTGTGCGCGGGGCGACCCGAGGCGGCCATCCCGTGTTCGACTACGTGTGCGATCCGCAGTACCGTGCTCTCGTCGAAGTGCTTGCCAAGAATCTGGATGCCGACGGGTAGATTGTCGCGCGTGGAACCACAGGGTACCGAAATCGCGGGAATACCGACGAGGTTCGCTGTGACCGTGAAGATATCGGCCAGGTACATCGCCAGAGGATCATCCGTTTTCTCGCCGAGTTTGAAAGCAGGGGTGGGCGTCGTGGGCGTGACGATAGCATCGACGTTGGCAAAGGCCTGCTCGAATTCGCGTGCCAGCAGCGTCCGGACCTTTTGCGCTTTTACGTAGTATGCGCCGTAGTAGCCGGCGCTCAGTACGTACGTGCCGAGCATAATGCGCCGCTTGACCTCAACGCCGAAACCTTCCCCGCGCGTACGACGATACATCTCGCTAAGAGTGCCCGCCCCTTGGGCGCGATGGCCGTAGCGCACGCCGTCGAAGCGAGCCAGATTCGAGGAGGCTTCGGCGGTGGCGACAACGTAGTAGGCAGGAATGGCGTACCTGGTGGCAGGTAGCGAAATTTGGACAACGCTAGCTCCGGCGGCACGCAATTGACCGATGGAGGCCTCCACGCGAGCGCGCACATCGTCATCGAGTCCGTCACCGAAATACTCTTTGGGGATCCCGAGGCGCAGGCCCTTGATGTCGCGGCCAATCTCGCCGGCGTAATCAGCGACAGGCACATCCGCCGAAGTGGAATCCAGTGGATCGCGTCCGGCGATTGTCCGTAACATGATTGCCGCATCTTTTACGGTCTTCGTCAGTGGGCCAATGTGATCGAACGAGGAGGCGAAGGCGATCAATCCGTAGCGCGAAACGCGGCCGTATGTCGGCTTCAATCCAACGACGCCGCAGAACGAGGCAGGCTGACGGATCGAACCGCCAGTATCCGAACCCAGCGCGGCGACTGTCATTCCGGCCGCCACCGACGCGGCCGAACCGCCGGAAGATCCGCCGGGAACGCGGGACAAATCGCGTGGATTGCGAACCGGATGGAAGCCGGAGTTCTCGTTGGATGAGCCCATAGCAAACTCGTCGCAATTGAGCTTGCCCAGGACGAGTGCGCCAGCGGCTTCGAGGCGAGCAACGGCCGCGCAGTCGTATGGCGCGATGAAGTTTTTCAGAATCTTCGAACCCGCAGTGGTGCGAATGCCGCGCGTCATCATCACGTCTTTGACTGCGATGGGGACGCCTGCGAGCGGCGGCAGTTCATCACCCCTATCGGCGATACGATCGATCTCGGCGGCCTT
>DATMYA010000038.1 GCA_035561135.1 Clostridia bacterium | reverse complement strand
ACAGCCGGTGGAGGTGCCGGCACGGTACTGAAGGACCAGACTGCCGAGTCCGGAGATGCGCCATCACTGTTTCTGGCGACGATCTTCCAGGAATAGGCAGTCCCGGGAGTGAGAGCACTACCGGGAACATAACTATTCCCGGCTACGTTGCTCGCGAGAAGGGCCGGCGGGTTGCTGGCCCCCAGGTATACGTCGTATGACGTCGCCCCGGTTGCCGGCATCCAGGTCAGCGTTGGTGACAGCGCCTGGTCGGTAGCCGAGTTCGTCGGCACCGAGAGTGTCACGGCCGGCGGTGGCGTACCGGTGGTGAAGGACCAGATGGCGGAATCCGGTGCTGTCCCGCCGGCGTTCTTCGCAACGATTTTCCAGAAGTATGCCGTTCCCGCATTGAGCGTAGGCGACGTGTAGGTCGTGCCACCAAGGTTGCTCGCGGCGAGCGACGGCGGGTTGCTGGTCCCTAGATACACGTCGTACGCGGTAGCGCCGGTTGTGGCCGACCAGGTCAGTGCCGGCGCAAGTATCTGATGCGTTGCACCATCAGCCGGTGCCGCCAGCGATACGGCCGAAGGCGGTGGAGGCACGGTTGTGAACGACCAGCTAGCAGAATCGGGAGAGGCACCGCCAGGATTCTTCGCGACTACTTTCCAGTAGTAGAGCGTTTCTTGGCTCAGAGCAGTGCCTGGTGTATAGCTCGTCCCGGAGATGTTGCTGGCCACCAGCGCCGGAGGATTGCTGCTCCCCAAGTACATGTCGTAGGATGTCGCACCAGCGGCAGTTGCCCAGGTCAAAGTTGGAGAGACGGGCTGCGCAGTTGCTCCGTTTGCAGGCGCTGACAGCGATACGGCCGCTGGGGCGGGCGGCACCGTCGTGAACGACCATGTTGCCGAGTCCGGAGACGAGCCACCGCTGTTCTTCGCAACGACCTTCCAGTAGTACACCACGCTGGTCCCCAGAGCAGGACTTGGAGTGTAACTCGTTCCTACTACATTGGCTGCGGCCAGCGCCGGTGGATTGCTGGTGCCGAGGTACACGTCATACGCCGTCGCTTCCGCAACGCCCGACCATTCCAGAGTGGGCGAGAGTGCTTGGGCCGTGGCCCCGTTCGCAGGCATCGCAAGCGACACGGCTGGCGGCGGAGGGGGCACCGTGGTAAAGGACCAGATAGCTGAGTCGGGTGAGGAGCCGCCGCTGTTCTTGGCAACGATCTTCCAGAAGTAAAGTGTGCTGGTGGCGAGCGCAGCACCCGGGATGTAACTCGTCCCTCCCACATTGCTGGCCGCCAACGCCGGCGGATTGTTAGCTCCCAGGTACACGTCGTATGCCGTTGCTCCCGCTACCGGCGTCCAAACCAGCGTGGGCACAAGAGCCTGCCCCGTCATTCCGTTTCCTGGCCCCGAAAGCGAGGCGGCCGGTGGCGGTGGAGGCGGGGCGATTGTGATCGAGAGGCCCCTGTCAGCTATCTGCGCAGTTGGCGAAGTCGAATCCGTTGCCCGGAATGTCACGCTGGAGGTTCCCGCTGTTGTGGGTGTCCCGGTGATCGCGCCGTTGTCTGCATTCAAGGTCAGCCCCGCTGGAAGAGCACCCCCGATAATCGCCCAATTATAGGGAGCCGTACCGCCGCTGGCAGACAGCGCCTGAGAGTACGCACCCGAAACCTGCCCATTTGGCAGTGAGGCGGTCGAGATGCTCAGCGCTGGAACGATGGTGATCGCGAGCGCCTTGGTTGTCGTCTGGGGAGTGGGTGATGTAGCGTCGGTTGCCAGAACGGTGAAGTTCCAGGTCCCCGATCCGGTCGGTGTGCCGCTGATCGTCCCATTCGCGGCGAGGGATAGACCACTTGGCAATGACCCGCTGGCGAGGCTCCAGGTATACCCGGGAGTACCGCCTGTCGCGTTTAGCGTTTGCGAGTATGCCGTTCCTGCAACTCCCCCCGACAGCGCGGACGTGGTGATGCTCAGGGCCGAAACGACGCTGATCGTGAGGGTCTGAGTTGCGGTCTGCGGCGTCGGCGTCATTGAATCGGTGGCCCGGACGGTGAAGCTCGCCGTACCTGCCGCCGTCGGCGTGCCGCTGATCGTACCATTCGAGCCAAGGGATATACCGCTCGGTAATGACCCGCTGGCAATGCTCCAGAGATACCCCGGAATGCCTCCCGTCGTGACGAGCGTTTGCGAGTACGAAGACCCTACAATTCCTCCCGGGAGTGCGGTCGTGCTGATGGTCAGGGGCGCCACAACAGTAGTGGTCGCGTGTGGCCCGCTCCAGTTCGCGATCGCGCCGTTTAGGTCTTGCGCCCACAGATAGGCCTTAATCGGGTTCCGCGTGATCGCGTTCGACCGAAACATCAGTCGTAGGTTCGCCGTCACGTCGGTACTGTTCGGATATGTGAAGTTGCTATTGGCTACGTCCACTTGGCACTGGCTGTTAGCGAGAGTGTTGGCGCTGCCCATCGTGTAAGCAGTTCCCCAGTTACCACCAGCGTCACTATTTAACTGGATGGTATTGGCCCGGTGGTTGAACAGGAAGTAACAGGCATAGCTCCCGTCTACTCCGTAGTTCATTAAGAGGTGCCAGTAGTTAATCGTTGCGCGTCCGTCAGCATCGCGCACCGTGGCTGCAAGGTTGAACGAAGTGCCGTAAGGGACATTGGCGGGGACGCCTGAGACACTCACCGTGGCTGGAGCAGTGTTGGCGTAATACGTCACCGACATGGAGGTGCTCCCCCAGATACCAAAAGCGTGATAATAAGGGTCACCCCAAAAGTCGTAACAGGAGAGATACATCCTAATAGTGGTAACACTCGTACCAAACAGTCCCAAATGCTCCATAGTAAACGTTTTACTTGTAATCGCGCCGTAGTCATAGGCACCGTACAAATCACCAACGTAGAAGGCTTGGTTCGTTCCGATGGGATTGCTGTTGGTGTACCAGAAATACGGGAGGTTGGCGTCAGAGAAGGCTCTGTCATCGACGTAGCCTCCACGAAGGCTACAGCCCGATATATTGGTAAAGGTGGTGTCTCTGACTAGCGTTAAGGACGCTGATGTCACGGACCCAGCAGGATAAGGAGTTGCAAACCGGATCACGGGCTGTTCCTGCCTCCACGCAACCGGGAAACCTTCCTCGTTAGTCTGGGTGACAGCCGATACCGCCGACATGTTGGTAAGAGACGACCAGCGCAAGCTCGTCAGGGAATCTTTTACCCCAGACATCGTGCCTTGCGAGGACTTGTACACTGTGACCGTAGTAGACGGGTCGATGTGGTACGGCATTGCGGCGTCGGGTAGGGCCGCATCGGAGCAGGTAGACGACAACGCCGTAGAGTCTACCACCCAGGCTCCACAGGGGTAGCGTACGCCGTCCGCGCCCACCATCACCGCACGGCTGATCCGTAGCGGTGCGGGGCTGGTCACCCCACCGTCGGCATCGACCGTTAGCGGGCGGCTGCTCTCGTAGGAATAGCTGAACGTGCGGTTGCCGCGAGTGGAGATCGGCCCACTCTCAAAGGTGTACCCACGCTCCTCCACCAGCAAGGTCCACGGGAGCGAACCATGCGTGTAGGAGAACTGCATCCCAGCCTTGTAATCTACTTTTGGAAAATCAAGCTCCAGCCAGTCCTGAACACCCGTGTCGGGGTCAACGTAGTACTGACCCAGGATGGTTGCGTTGCCACTAGGACGGACCAGAACCTGCACCCCTGTGCCTGTTAACTCCCAGCCTGACGGGATCTTACGCAAGACAGGGTGGACAGGCTTCCAAGATCCAGTCGCGTCCTTGTAAGCGACTGTATCGCCAAGGATTGCGAAGTTCTGCCTGCGTCCTGATTCGTCCAGTGGCAAGTCGTACTCCACCCGCCCCCTACTATGCCGTTCCGGTGCTTCCACGGCACCAGGGTGCTGCGCGAGTGAGTTCAGCGCCGTGCCGATGTGTTCGGCTACTTTCTCGGCTGGCGCACGGTCCAGACCGATGAGGCCACGCTGTGCAAACATGGCCGTCGCCATGCAGGCAAGAATTATTAGGTGTCTCATGTTAGTAAGAAGTGGTGTACGTGATTGCGGCGTTAATCCGCTTGGCCGTTCCCGCAGTTGCCCACATTCCCACGAAGTAGCCCACGGGAATCGAGGCGTAACCGTTCAGGCCGGTGCTGGCTGTCCCGTTACATGCCAAGGGAGCGTTTAGCATGTCGCCACCGTCATTGCGCCGAAACTGGATCACTCCATTTCCTGTCTCGTCCCAGCAGACGACGCCTTCGCTTCCACTTGCGATCCTCGTCCTTGTAGGTCAGATGGCGGCCGAACATCGCCACCCTCTCGGACCCGTTCTGCGAGACTCGAAAGTGCATAGCGCCAAGTCCGCGCTTCTCTTCCAACTCGCTTGCCCCGGGATGCTTCTTGAAGATCGCCCCGCTGGGGGACGGTCCGCGGTGGAGGGTCTTCTGGGCACGGCCTTCGAGCCCAAGCGGAACCTGAGCGGTCAAACTGAAAACGAACAGCAGTGCACAAAGAATTCGTCTCATAGTAGATACACCGTGCCCAATTGGCCTGCGCGCCGCTATTCCCGATCCGTTGACCAAGCACCCAATCAATACAGAGTCAGCTAAGGCGTTTTTGAGTCCTTGATGGTCAGGCTGACCACCTTCGGTTCCTTATCCTTGCTCCGCACTAATGGCATATGCTTCCCGTTGGGCTCGACTTCGGCACCCGCTTGATCGACAATCGTCGCTCCGCGCACGACAACGTAGAGGGAAGCTGCGGCTTCGTCCGCCGGGACGAGGAGTTGATAATCTCTCCCCTTGGCGTCCGTGCTCCGCATTTGCAGTGGTTGGAAGAGACGTCGGGGCGTGAAGACGCCCATCAGCACCTTGGGCCCGGATTGCTTGCCAGAGATAGTTTGCCCCAGAACCTTGCCCGGATCATCCAAGCGAACCTGCAGTGGGACTGCTTTCTTCATCACTACCCTGGCACCCGTGGCAGCATCGCCCTCCCCAACCTGTACGGTCAAAGGATGCGCGGACCAGATACACGGGTCCAGATACACCAAATCCTCGACCGCTGCGCAGATCGTATATACGCCGGCGGTCAAGCCGGGTATCAGAAACGCACCGTCCTCGGCGGCTTGGGCGCGTCCGCCAACGGCAGGCAGTGTGTCCCGAATGGCGCTAACGATAGCAGCAACCGGCTTTCCGTCGTCTCCGACGACCGTACCAGCGATACTGGCACTGGTCTGACACAGCGCAGCAGGTAATCCCAAGAAGGATACGGCAATTCCAAGAACTACCACTAAGGTAATAGTCGATCGCGACACCAACGCCTCCGATGACCCACAGGTACACGTCTGATTACACGTGGAGTATGGCCAACGACGTCGGTGGGCGAGCGACTAGATTGACCGGCGCATGTTCTACGCACGCTCCTTAACGGAACGCTCGCAATGCGCCGGCACTAAGTCCATTCAGACCGACAGGTCGCCGATAATCCTCCCGATTACTGCCATATTTCAGCGAAGTTAACACGCTATCATGCCAAGGGCTCGGCTGCAACAATAAAATACGAGTTATTGCGGTAACGTCTGGGCTTTGCCTGTTGGAGTTTGCCGTGCTATCTGCGGGCAGCATTACACTCGCACCAACCCGCCCTACATATGTAGTTGCAGCTACTGCGTTCCACCTTCAGAACAGGCCTTGTAGCCACAGATACTTACGAGTACCTTTGTAAAACGCGGATAGCCGCGCAATGTTCCGGAAGTGGAACACGCAAGCGACGGTAAATCGAAAACTTGCGGCGCAAAAAACAAAATTAGGGACGCGAAAGGCTGACGCAAGCTCGCGAGTCCTGTCCCCAGGGGCGGGGCTATTGCACGAAACTGGGCACACGTCAACGCGAAACCGTGAGCAGCTGTGTTTGAGCCTGCCTGTAGCTCTTATGAAATCTAAAGGGCTTCGCAAATACCGTTCCGCTGCCGTTTTCATCCGGTGCTAACCCGTGCTGAGGCACTGCATGTTCGATAAATCTTCGGCGGCTCTGCTGCTGAGCGGGGTTCGGCGATTCATCTGGTGGCCCGGCGCCCGAGGTTAACAACGTGCAGCTTGCGAGGGGGATTTTGAGAATGGCGGGGTTGGAAACCTCGAACCGCTCTCCTTGCGGATGGAAGGCGATCCGTATTCAGATCGTCTCGTAATCCTTCGTAAGGACCTCCCGGCTAAGCAGGGAGGCCATGAGAGCAGTCACCCTTTGCTGGCCGCTAAAAGGAATTCAGGACGTTGCTTCGTCTAGGCGCGGTCTCGTACTGCATACGTTGTTGCCAATGAAGTGGGCCAGAAGAGGAATCCTACGCGGATCCCAAACTGGTCACGGTATGATGCTCCGGGCGGATCCGGGTGGAGTTGCCGTAGAGGACGGCCGGCATAAGGTGAATTCCGCAGTGTGAAATCCGGACCATTGGGGATCCATCCGTAAAAAACGGATCACGCTCTCGATTTCGGCTTATACCGTATTTCGGCTTATACCGTCGACAATTGTGACGTGTGCCGCCGTGCTGTTCCGGTTCCGGAACAAGCGACGTAGGCATCAGTTTCCTCTTTGTCTGCGTAACTCGGTATAACTACAGTGTCTGTTCTGTATTCGGAACACCACGACTGCAACATTATCTCGTCGATCTGGCTGCAGGAGCGCGACTTGACTACGGCGGGTGCGCACTAATGACGACACGTTCCTCTACCCGTAACGCTAATTTATCGTAGTTTCTCCTTGCGCGACAAACACAAGGCATGATAAGTTTTACAATTCGTTCAATCATTATCTGTAACGTGGAGAGGATTATCGGCGATCTGTCCGCCTGACTGAGATTAGTTGCGACGCATTGCGACCTCCGCAAGCATGCGCTTACCATGCGCCGCCGGTCCATAGGGAGAACGCTCGTCGATATGGTTAGTCATACTCCACGTGTGGTGATATGTGTACCTGTGCGCCATAGGAGGCTTTGCGTGTCGCGATCGACTTTAATTCCCACGATAGTCCTTGGAATTACCTTGTCATTTTTGGGATTACCGGCTGCTCTGTGTCAGACAAATGCCAGTGTTGCTGGCATGGTAGTCGGAGACGATGGCAAGCCGGTTGCCGCGATTGTCAGCGCGATTCGGGACACTTTGCCCGCCGTTGGTGGGCGCGCCAAAGCCGCCGAGGACGGCGCTTTTATGATTCCGGGCCTAACCGCCGGCGTGTATACGATCTGCGCAGCGGTCGAGGATTTAGGGTATCTGGACCCGTGTATCTGGTCCGCGCATCCTTTGACCGTACAGGTTGGGGAGGGCGATGCTGCCACGGATGCCAGGGTAGTGATGAAGAAAGCAGTTCCACTGCAGGTTCGCTTGGATGATCCGGGCAAGGTTCTGGGGCAAACTATCTCTGGCAAGCAATCCGGGCCCAAGGTGCTGATGGGCGTCTTCACGCCCCGACGTCTCTTCCAACCACTGCAAATGCGGAGCACGGACGCGAAGGGGAGAGACTATCAGCTCCTCGTCCCGGCGGACGAAGCCGCAGCTTCCCTCTACGTTGTCGCGCGCGGGGCGACGATTGTCGATCAAGCGGGTGCCGAAGTCGAGCCCAACGGGAAGCATATGCAATTAGTGCGAAGCAAAGGTCAGGAGCCACAGGTGGTCAGCCTGACCATCAAGGACTCAAAAACGCCTTAGCTGACTCTGTATTGATTGGGTGCTTGTCAAGGGATCGGGAATAGCGGCGCGCAGGCAATTGGGCGCGGTGTATCTACTATGAGACGAATTCTCTGTGCACTGCTGTTCGTTTTCAGTTTGACCGCTCAGGTTCCGCTTGGGCTCGAAGACCGTGCCCGGAAGGCCCTCCACCACGGACCGTCCCCCAGCGCGGCGGTTTTCAAAGAGCATCCCGGCGCAAGCGAGGTGGAAGAGAAGCGCGGACCTGGCGCTATGCACTTTCGAGTGTCGCAGAACGGCTGCGAGAGGGTGGCGATGTTCGGCCGCCATCTGATCTACAAGGACGAGGATCGCAAGTGGAAGCGAACAGAGCCCGGTGCTATGTTCCACCTCGCGCGGCTGAGCCCAGCCATCTCCCGATTCATCACCGATAACGGCGATGGCTCCTACCGCAAATCCAGCACGGAGCACGCCTCCCAGGCCATCTTCAAACGCGCCGGACCGGCGACGCCAGTTGGACATGGGTGGACGACTACATCGCACTACCCACCGGCGTCGTCCAGTGGGGCGTCTTCACTCCACGCGCCGCGAACGCGACCATCACCAGCGTCACCTGCTGGGCCGATACCGGGGATGCCGTGATCCATCTGCGACGCAACGACGGCGGCGACATGCTGAACGCCCCCCTGGCATGCAACGGGACCGCTGGCACTGGTCTGAACAGTTACGCCTCGATTCCAGTGGGGTACTTCGTCGGGATGTGGGCGACGGCTGGCACCGCGAAGCGGATCAACGCGGCGATTACTTACAGGACGGCATATTGACCATGAGATACCTCATACTTCTCGCCTGGACGGCGACGGCGATGTTTGCCCAGCGTGGCCTCATCGGCGTGGACCGCGCGCCAGCCGATAAGGTAGCCGACCACATTGGCGCTGCACTGAGCGCACTCGCGCAGCACCCCGGTGCCGTGGAAGCGCCGGAACGGCATGGCCCGGGACGGGTGGAGTACGACTTGCCGCTGGATGAGGCACCGGCAATTACACCAACCCCTGGGGCCACAGGCGGCAATAGTAGACCAGGGCGGCAACGTCTGGCGATCACCGGCCCCGCTGTCGCTTACAAGGACGCGGCGGGAGCCTGGAAGCCTGTCCATCCCGTGTTGAGTAAAATTCCGTCAGGCTGGGATTTAACAGGCACCGGGGTCGAGGTCCTGGTCCGGCCGAGCGGCAACGCAACCATCCTGGGCCAGTATTACGTTGACCCGGACACGGGTGTTCAGGACTGGCTGGAGCTTGATTTCCCGAAAGTGAACTACCAGGCTGGGATGCAGTTCTCTTACACGCATGGTTCGCTCCCGTGGACCTTGCTGGTGGACGAGCGAGGGTACACCTTTGAGAGCGGGCCGATCTCCACCCGTGGCAACCGGACGTTCAGCTATCCCTACGGCAGCAGCCGCCCGCTAACGGTCGATGCCGACGGCGGGGTGACCAGCACCGCACCGCTACGGATCAGTCGTGCGGTTATGGTGGGCGCGGACGCTGTGCGCTACCCCTGCGCCGCCTGGGCGGTGGGCACGACCTCCCTGTCGTTCGCGTGCAACGATGCGGCTCTGCCCGCCGCTGCGCTGCCATACCGCATCGACCCGTCTACTACGGTCACAGTGTACAAGTCTGCGTTCGGTACGATGAGTGGAGTAAGGAATTCCCTGACGAACTTGCGCTGGTCAGGTTTTACTGGCATGGCGGCGATACAATTTGCCAACCAGCTTAACGAGGAAGGTTTTCCGGTTGCGTGGGAAGAGAGCCAGCCAGTGATCCGGTTTGCAACTCCCTATCCTGCTGGGTCCGTGACATCAGCGTCCTTCACGCTAGTCAGAGGCAGCACCTTTACCAATCCATCGGGCTGTAGCCTTAATGCAGGCTACGTCGATGACAGAGCCTTCTCTGACGCCAACCTCTCGTATTTCTGGACCACCACTAGTAATCCCATCACAACTGCGGCCCAAGCCTTCTCCGCTGGTGATATATACGGTGCCTACGACTACGGCGCGCTTACAAGCAAAACATTTGCTATGCAGCATTTGGGGATGTTTGGCACGAGTTCTACCACGATTAGAATGTATCTCTCCTGTTACGACCCGTGGGGAGCGCCCTCCTACTACCACTCTGTGAATTTCACGGCGAGCACCTCCATGTCGGTGACGTATAACGCCAACGCTACCCCCACCACGGTGAGCGTCTCCGGGATCCCGGCCAATGTCCCTTACGGCGCTTGGTTCAACCTTGCAGCCAGGGTGGGCGATGCTGACGGACACGCCAACATCAACTACTGGCACCTCTTAATGAACTACGGGGTAGACGGGAGCTATGCCTGTTACTTCCTATTCAACCACCGGACCAATACCATCCAGTTAAATAATGACGCTGGTGGTAACTGGGGTCCAGCCTACGTCATGGGCACCGCCAACTTCCTCACCAATAGCCAGTGCCAGGTGGACGTTGCCAATAGCAACTTCACGTATCCGAACAGTACCGACGTGACGGCGAACCTCCGACTGATGTTTCGGCCGAACGCGATCACGCGGAACCCGATTAACGCCTATCTGTGGGCGCAAGACCTAAACGGCGCGATCGCGAACTGGAGCGGGCCGCACGCGACCACTACCGTTGTGGCGCCCCTGACTATCAGCACGACCGCACTCCCGGGAGGAATTGTAGGGTCTTCGTACTCGCAAACGCTCGCCGCGGCGGGAGGCATTCCGGGGTATCTCTGGAGCATTGCCAGCGGGTCATTACCGAGCGGTCTATCCCTTGGCTCGAATGGTACGATCAGCGGCACGCCGACGGCGGCAGGCACGGCGAGCTTCACCGTCCGGGCCACCGATTCAATGACGCCGACGCCGCAGACCGCAACTCAGAACCTCACGATCAGCGTCGTTTCGGCCCTGAGCATCACCACGTCCGCGCTGTCGGGGGGAACTGCAGGAACGGCATACTCGCAAACGCTAAACGCGACCGGCGGTACTCCCGGGTATACCTGGAGCCTCGCCAGCGGGTCATTGCCAAGTGGTCTATCCCTCGCCGCGAATGGGGCGATCAGCGGCACACCGACCGGATCGGGGACCTGGAACTTCACCGTTCTGGCAACCGACTCTACATCACCCACTCCCCAGACGACAACTAAGGCGCTCGCGATCACCATCGTTTCAGCGCTCAGCATCTCGACCGTCTCACTGCCAAATGGTCAGGTTTCGAGTGCGTACTCTCAGGCGCTGTCTGCCAGCGGCGGTACGGCTCCCTATGGTTGGGCGATTATCGGGGGTGCTCTTCCAGTGGGACTGACCTTGAATGCAGGCAGCGGCGCGATCACCGGGACACCCACAACAGCCGGAACGTCCAGCGTGACATTCCGGGCAACGGATTCGACTTCGCCAACTGCGCAGATAGCTGACAGGGGCCTCTCGATCACAATCGCCCCACCTCCACCGCCACCGGCTGCATCGCTTTCTGGGCCAGGCAACGGGGCAACGGGGCAGGCTCTCGTGCCAACACTGGTTTGGGCGCCAGTCACGGGCGCAACGGGATATGACGTGTACCTGGGGGCCAGCAATCCGCCGGCTCCGGCGGCGAGCAACGTGGCAGGTACGAGTTACACACCAGGTTCCACTCTTGGCACCAGCACGCTCTATTACTGGAAGGTGGTCGCGAAGAACAGCGGCGGTTCCTCGCCCGATTCGGCCACATGGTCCTTCACCACGGTGCCTCCGCCGCCGCCAGCCGTGTCGCTTGCGACGCCTGCGAACGGGGCCACGGCCCAGGCACTCTCACCCACCCTGGAATGGTCGGGCGTTGCGGAAGCGACCTCGTATGACGTGTATCTCGGCACGAGCAATCCACCGGCGCTGGCCGCAGCCAATGTAGTAGGAACGAGTTACACTCCAAGTCCTGCTCTGGGGACCAGCGCGGTGTACTACTGGAAGGTCGTTGCGAAGAACAGCGGTGGCTCGTCTCCCGACTCGGCAACATGGTCGTTCACGACGGTGCCGCCCGCCCCAGCGGCCGTATCGCTGTCAGCGCCTGCAAACGGAGCAACTGCGCAGCCCGTCTCTCCAACTTTGACCTGGGCAGCTGCCGCTGGTGCGACATCCTACGACATGTACTTGGGGAGCAGCAATCCTCCGGCGCTAGTGGCCAGCAACATCTCCGGGACGAGCTATACACCAGGCACTGCTCTGAGCAGCGAGACGCTCTACTACTGGAAAGTAGTCGCGAAGAATCCTGGCGGTGCCTCTCCCGATTCTGCTACCTGGACGTTCACTACCGTCCCTCCACCGCCTTCGGCCGTATCGCTGGCGGCGCCGACGGACGTCGCAACGCATCAGCTTCTTTCGCCGACACTAACGTGGTCGCCAGCCGCCGGAGCTACCGCTTACGACTTGTACTTAGGGACCAGCAATCCGCCCTCGTTGATAGCGAGCAACCTCGGAGGAACAAGCTACACGGCGTCCTCTCTCAGTGCAGGCACGGCCTATTTCTGGAAGGTCGTTGCGAAGAACGCCGGCGGGACAGCACCGGATTCCGCCATCTGGTCCTTCACCACTGGTACGCCACCGCAGGCCGTGACACTCTCAGGGCCGACGAACTCGGCTACCGACCAGGCGCTGTCACCAACGCTGACCTGGATGCCGGCAGTCGGGGCGACGTCCTACGACGTATACCTGGGGGCCAGCAACCCGCCGGCCCTTCTCGCGAGCAACGTAGCCGGGAATAGGAGAATGCCCGTTAAAGCGTAGAAAGTAGCGACTCTCGCACCCGAAGGCGTGATAGCCTTCGAGTGATTTTCTGCCAAGAAAAAGGAGAGTCGCTATGAAGAAACGATACCAGATCGACCAACAACGAGCGGTGCAGCAGT
>DATMYA010000037.1 GCA_035561135.1 Clostridia bacterium | reverse complement strand
CAAGAAATTCCCCGATGATTACTGGCCGGCAACCGAGGCGCCGCCCAGTGACGAGGCCTGGGAGACGAGCGTGCAAGAGTTCCAGAAAGATATGAAGGAGATGCAGGAGCTCGTTGCCGATACGAAGCACGATCTGCTGGCAAAAATCCCTCACGGCAAAGGGCAGACGTTACTCCGGGAGGCGTTGGTAGTGGCGGACCACAACGCGTATCACCTGGGGCAGTTAATGTTCCTGCGAAAGATGATGGAAGCCGCGCGGACCTGACGCATTGTTGGTTTTCCCGGAGAATGCCCTGTCTGGATCTTTGCGGGGGGCTGCGCCGGGCTGTTTTGGAGTGCCGATTCACCTGCCGTGTCGGAAGCGAATGCGATCGTTTTCAACGATCCACAACTCGCCAGCTGGGTTCCGATGTGCCAGTGCCGCCGCAGTCCTCCGCACGTACGTGACGACCGTGGCTTTGTCCTGGCTCTTGAGTCGCAACACGATGATTCCAGGATGTTGGTCCGGCGGGTAGGCCTGGATATTGGCGAAGTCCAGATCAAGTGTGAGCAGAATCCGGCCTTCGCTTCGTACTCGGGCGGCTAACGTCTGATCATCGGAGCCCGACAGCTTCTCATCCCAGACAGTTTCTACCGCCAAGCCAGACTCGCGTAGCGCCGCAGCCGCTTCTAATGGGAGGTTCTCATCTGTTTTAAACGTCACGCGCTCAGCTCAAACGGGAGGTCGATGGCGCCCTCACGGGCCAATTCCGCCGCGTAGGCGAGTGCGGCGCGAATATCTTCGGGCCGCAACGAAGGATAGCTGGCAAGAATCTCGGAACGGTCGAGACCAGCAGCGATGTTGTCCAGAATCACGGAGACCATGATTCTGGTCCCGCGAATGCACGCTTTGCCATGGCAAACCGCCGGATTCACGCTCACTCGCTCTTTCCAGTTCTCCATAAATTCGATTCTACCGCTTGGGCGCACGTCAGAAGATGCACGTCGCCTTTGGAATCACTCGCGCGAATTCCCGCACCTCACCCCCGCAAATCCCGCTTCAGTACCGACAGCCGATCCTTCCACCCAAGCCGCACCTGTATGAACTCGCTGTGCTCAAGCCCGAGTTCGCTGGCGATCTGACGGATCTGATTATTCTCCGCCATCGAGATATCCTCGGAGGCCGCCGATACCGCGAACAGGCAGTCCAGCAGCGCGAGCTTTTGCTCGTACGTGGCGATGCGGCGGAATTCGCGTGTCACCAGGAAGTTGTCCGTTCCGCCGAACAGCTCACTGCGCAGCTTCGCCATCTTCACCACAACCTCGGCCTGCTCCGGGGATAGCTGGCCTTGGGCCACCAGGATCCGCTCCATGGCCTCGGTTTCCTCGGGGCTGATGTTCCGGTCGGCGTTGGCCACCCGGCTGAGAATGTAGCCGAATGACGCGATGAAGCACGCCCGATCCTCGTCGATGCGATCGAGCGCATCCACAATCTCGCGAACCGCGTCC
>DATMYA010000036.1 GCA_035561135.1 Clostridia bacterium | reverse complement strand
GTTATTGACCGTAACCACACTCAGCTCCTGCACATCCGGCATGTTGATGATCTGGTTCCCGGTGCCATCGTTGGTGTGCCCGTCCATCCCGGTCTGAATTTGGTTACCGGACTGTCCAGCGAAAGAGACGTCCCACTTGCTACCCCGGCTTTGCACATTCGGCAATGTGCTCAACGGCAGCGTGGGGTAAAGAAATGTGCCGACCCACGGGGTCGTGTCGTATTTCTCTTTCGTGAACGCTCCCTGGATCTTCGACGTGTCTGTAGAGATCACGGCGGCATCCGCCTTGACTGTCACTTCCGCCCCCACCGGCCCAAGCTCGAGGGCGATGTTAATGCGACGTATTTGGCTGCTTTCGAGGATAATATTGTCTGCCACGAAGTTCTTGAACCCTGGGCTGGTGGCAGTGAGACGATAGGTGCCGCGCCGTACGTCCGGAATCTCGAATTCGCCATTCTCGTTGGTGAGAGTGGTGCGGTTGAAATTCGTTTCCAGGCTCGTGACCCGGATCTCGGCTTTAACGACCAACGCGCCGGCGGGATCGGTGACAGTGCCGCGAATGGTGGACAAGGTCAATTGCGCCATCAGTGGCGTGCAAAACGCCAGAGACGCAACAGCAACGACCTGCAATGAGAAGCGGCGTAGCTCGAACATAATACCCCCCCTTCAGGATTCCTAAAGGAACCCACTGGTGGGGTGGATGTTACATCGAACCCGACTGTGCTGTCAAGAGTGCTCGGGTCACAACGCCACCCCGTAAACCGGATTTGCGCCGGAACTCGGGGAGGGAAAGGAAAGGGGACTCGCGCTGCGGGGCGGGCATGTCCGCCTCTTCGCGAGTCGACACAGCCAATCAAGTTTGCCGTGAGTCTGTCTGACTGGAGGGATTCCATAAGGTCTCAGGAGGTTCTTGCCACCGATGTACAAGATGGGAGATGGCTAGGGTGCCTCGTTTCGGGCAGCGGTCTGACTGCCTGCCGTATTTACGGCATAATCATGGCGAGTCAACCCCCATCGGCTCAATGGGTTGCACCTGGTATGTAAGGCGCATCACTTGCGGATTCAGACACCAAGAACCCGGAGCAGCGATGCACAAGCATGAAAGCAAGGGCGGGCAGGAGAAAAGGGCGGCGTTCAGCTGTTCAGGGACGACGTGTTGGGAGCCCGTGAGGCGGGTCGGCCCAGCGGTTTTCGCGTTGGCGGCGTTGACCAAGAACGTGAAGGTCGTCGAACGCACGTCGACTACGATCAAGCGTCATTCCTGTGAGCGAGATTCAGGGTTCCACGGCGAAGTTCCGGGAAAGGCCTCGTTTCTGGGAAGTCCAACGCGCTTGCCCTGAACTAGGGGGCACCCGCCGGCAGTATCTCGGCTTCGTTTTTCAACAGCCTCCTTTGCGGCAGCGCTCGAACGTGTGTGACTCACATCGAAAAGTTCCCGGCTGTCCGACCAGCTATCGGTGGCGATCAGGGCTGGCTCGCCATCGCGCGCGCTATCGTGAACGAACCACCGCTGCTGCTCGCCGACGAGCCTACAGGAATGCTCGATAGCAAGACCGGCGAGGACATTATTCACGTCTTTCTTGGTCACGCACAATTCGAGACTGCGGCGGCGGATTCAGCGCCGCGACGCATCTGCAAGCAGTTCAAATGCCACCGGCGCCTTCCGTTACGATCGCGATCGGCGCCTGCACCTGCTTTCCCGAAGACGCCTTCGCTGCTGGCGGAACGCTTGCGTGGTTTGCCGCCTTGCTGCCCTTCTCCATCAACCCGGCCGCCAGCACGGCGGGGACATAGTCCTGCGTCTCCCGCGGAAGGGCACCCACCCGCGCCAGTTCCCAGAAATCGCGTACGCCTGTACGCTGAATGGCGGATGCCACGCGGTTCTCTCCAGCGTTGTAGGCGGCCAGAGCGAGAGGCCAGTCCCTAAACGTGTTGTAGAGGAACTTCAAATACTGTGCGGCCGCGCGCGTCGACTTTGTCGGATCAATGCGCTCGTCTCGATGCCCCGTCTGGAGTCCAAACCGCTCGGCCGTAGCGGGAATGAACTGCCATATACCGAGGGCGTTCTTCGGCGAGCGCGCGATGGGATTGTAGCCGCTTTCAACGAGTCCAACCCACATCATGTCGCGCGGAACCTCCTCTT
>DATMYA010000035.1 GCA_035561135.1 Clostridia bacterium | reverse complement strand
TCTGCTCCGGCGCAGTGACCAGAAGGCTGAGCCTCGGCGATGCGACGCCCTGTGCGTTCGGCGGCGGACTCTGCGCAATCACCTGATCCGCCGGAGTGCCGGGCAAAGAGATCTGGGCTACCGAGCCCATCTCCAACCCGCGGCGACGTACATTGATCTCAGCTGCGCGAGGGCTCTGGCCCACCACGTCCGGGATCACCATGCGCTGCGGGCCCAGGCTCTCGGCAATGCGAACGCGCCATCCTCTGCGCACCTTCGCGCCTTCGACGGGAATCTGCGAAACGATGCTGCCTTCGGGCACGGCATCATTGTAGAAACGACTTTCGCGGAAAAGCAGGAGGCCGTGGTCGATGGCAGCGCGCTCGGCGTCCGCCGGTGTCATGCCGATCAACTTGGGAACCGTAACCTCGCGGCCATGGATGGCGAAACGCATTGCCGTAAGCGCCGAAACCATCGCGATGATGAGCAATACCAAAACGAGCAGCGTGGCTCGCAAGAACGATCGCATCTCAGTGTGCCTCGCCGTCGCCCGGGCGATAGTCGGCCGTGTCGACCTTGCCCACGGCTGGTTTCTTCAACTCTTCGGGTGCGAGTTCCGGGAACTGCTCCTGCTCATGCCCGGCAATTGCAACCTTCATCAAGTCGATCCAGATGGGGAGTGCGGCCATCCCCCCGGTCTCTTTGTTACCTAGAGATTTTTTCTCGTCGAAGCCAACCCAAACTCCGCAGGTGGTCGACGGCGAGAATCCGACGAACCATGCATCCGTGAAATCGTTGGTCGTCCCGGTCTTTCCGGCCAGCGGATGCTTCAGTTTTGTCGCGGAGTACCCCGTGCCGTGCAGAACAGCGTCGCGCAGCATTGTCGTGACTATGCGCGCACTGCGCGCACTTAACACATCCTTCACGTCGGGATAATTATCTTCGAGCACGTGCCCGTCATAATCCACAACCTTCTTGATGAAGTGCGGCGCTACACGCACGCCATCGTTCGGGAACGTCGAGAAGGCCGCCGTCTGTTCGAGCAAAGTCACTTCTGCCGAACCGAGTGCCACTGGCAGGTACGCCGGTATCTCCGAGGTCACGCCGAACTTGTGCACGTACTCGATCACCGTTCGAATGCCGAGACGTTGCGCCAGCTTCAATGCGGGGATATTGCGCGACTGCGCCAGCGCACGGCGCAAGGTGATGTTCCCCTCGTACTTGCCATCGTAGTTGTGCGGCGAGTACGCGCCGCTCGCAGTCATGAACGTAGTCGGCGCATCCAGGATGATGTCGTCCGGCATCGCACCCTGATCAACGGCGGCGGCATAGACGTACGGCTTGAACGATGATCCCGTCTGGCGCAACGCCTGCGTGGCGCGATTGAACTTGGACTCGTCGAAGTCGCGCCCGCCCACCATCGCCCGTACTTCGCCCGTAGCATTGTCAATGGCGATGAGCGCGCCCTGCGCTCCCGAGTCCTGCTCCAGGCTCACCTTTGCGTGATCGCCGCTTACGCTCTGGACCTTGACGTAGGCAATATCGCCGACGCTCAGAATCTCATCTGCAAATTTATGAGTGGTCCAGGCCATCTCCGCCGGGCCGATTACTGAATCAAAGCGACCGAACTTCAGAGTTGCGCTGGTACGCGTTACGGCTGTAACCAGTGCATGCACATAACTCCCAGGCACGACAGGCTGTCGCCAATCCGCGTGATCGAATTGGTCCAGTACGCCGCCCGCGGCAATCACGTTGTTCAGGCGACCCTTCCAACCGTGCCGGCGCTCGTATGCGCTCAGACCATCGAGCACAGCCTGGTTCGCAGCACGCTGCATATCGACGTTCAGCGTGGTGTAAACGCGCAGGCCGCCTTCATGAACCTGGTCGGTGCCGTATTTCTTTTCCAGGTAGCGGCGAATCTCTTCAACGTAGTAGGGCGCAAGCGAATTGGGATCGCTCTGAGGGCTCAACTTGATGGGTGTTGCCTTCGCCCGCTGCGCTTCCTGCACGGTGATTTTGCCGTCCTCCATCATCGAGTTGATGATGAGGTTTCGCCGCTTCAGCGCGCGATCCGGATTCAGAATGGGTGAATACGAGTTTGGCGCCTTCGGCAGTCCCGCCAGCAGCGCTGCTTCCTCCAGCGTTAAGTCCTTGGCATGTTTGTTGAAGTAGAACTGAGAACCCGCTTCGAATCCGTACGCGCCGTGTCCCAGGAATATCTGGTTGGCGTAGAGCGTGAAAATCTGCTGTTTAGTGAATCGCCGCTCGATCTGCATGGCGAGCATGGCTTCCTGTATCTTGCGGCTGAACTTGCGATCAGGCGTGAGGAACAGGTTGCGCGAGAGTTGCATCGTCAAAGTCGATGCGCCCTGTGCGCGGCTGGCGGACATGATGTCGCGATAAGCGGCACCCGCGATGCGCCAGAAGTTAATTCCCCAATGCTTCTCGAAATCTTTGTCTTCGATCGAAATAATGGCTTCGCGCAGGACCTTGGGGTAGTCGTCATAGGTAGCGATGACTCGACGCTGCAAGGCGAAAGAGCCGACCACACGGCCTTCGTTGTCGTAGAGCTCTGTGATGGAACTTGGCCGGTACCGCTCCAACTCTCCTACCTGAGGAAGGTCGGTCGAATACACGAATAGCAATCCGGCGAGCGCTCCGACGAGACAGGTGGCGACCAGGAGCAGGCCATAAAGAAGCCAGCCCACCAGTCGTGGTGCTTTGGTGGTGGGGCTTGGGGGCGTCGCGAACTTCTGCTCGCCTACACCTGACGGCGGAGGTTCTGTGGAGAGTGGAGCCATTGCGGAGTTAACCGAGCTCAGGATAGCACGCTCAATATCTGTGCGAGCCTGATTTCCTGCCATGCTTTTCGCCTTGGGGCGCCGAGGTTCTCAGTAATATGTCGCGCTAATAGTCGGGCACAAAAAGAAATCGCGGACACAGGATCCGCGATTCTTCTGAGCATTTTCCTAGAGACTCGCTATGCCTTCTGATCGCGGTTCTTCAAAACCTCGATCGCGCGGCGAAGCTGCTCGTCCGTCTGATCCTTCTTCACTTCGGGCTGGTTGGTTTCGGTTTCGTCGTCCGGCGCAATGAAGTCATCCGTGACGTCAGCCACCAGCACGTTCGGTGTGACCGCGGTGTCCTGAAGGGCCTTGCCCGAGGGCGAATAGTACTTGGCTACCGACAGGATGAGCGCCGAGCCGTCCGCAATCTCGATCACATTCTGAATGGAGCCCACGCCGAATGTCTTATCGCCCACAACGTCGCCGCGAGCATTCTCGAGGATTGACGCGGCCACAATTTCCGCCGGCCCTGCCGTGCTGCGATTGACGAGCACTACCAGCGGCAAATCGGTCACAGCCTTGCCAGCATCGGCGTTGAAGGTCTGCTTCGGGAAGCGCTGCCCCTGAACGTAGGTGATCGTGCCGTGGTTCAGGAACAAGTTCGCAGTCGCAATGCCTTCCGATTCCTCGCCGGAACCGGAATTGCGCAGGTCGAGAATCAGCTTCTTTGCCCCTTGCTTCTGCAAATCCTTAATCTTTGAGGCGATCTCCTGCGCACGGCCCTTCGTGAAACCGTCAACGCGGATGTAGCCGATACCCTGTTCAACGACCTTCTCTCCGACCGGCGGATCTTTCACTATGTCTCGCGTGATAGGCGTTTTCTGCGGCTGTGCCTTGCGCGGGCGGACGACGGAAACGTTGACTACCGAGCCCGGCTGTCCACCCATCAGCCCGTTGATTTCCGCCAGCGACATATCGCGCGTGCTGCGACCTTCAATGGCTTCAATGATGTCGCCGTTCTCTACGCCAGCCTTTTCAGCCGGACCGCCCGGCACCACGGCGATGACCGCCGCGTATCCGAAGCGCTTCGAAATTGCTGCGCCGATTGTCGCCTTCGACTCTGCCTTGAGTTGCTTGTACCGCTTGTACTCGGCCGGATTCAGATAACTGGAGTTCGCGTCGAGCGACTCGAGCAATCCGTGCAGTGCGCCGTCGGTGACTTGAGGAATATTGGGCTCCTCCACATAGTCACTGCGGATGCGCGAGAGCACCTCGCTATACACGCCGAGTTGGCGATACGCACCATCGCTGGTGGAAGCCTTGACGCCGAGACCGCCGGCGACAGTGAAAAGTACGAGCACGAGGGATACGCTCAGGAGGACAGCTTTGGTCGTCTTGGACATTTTGGAAACTTCTCTTTTGTGACGAGGCTTCCCTGCGGAAGTGACTCGATTATACCCCTGTTGGATGCAGCAGCTTCGTAGGACGCCTCACGTTTTCTCTGGCACGGGAAGTGCTTGAGGCGGCTCGGATTCTGTGGCCAGTGAGTGTTCACGTCGATAATCTCCCAAGCGCGCTCTCCGCTCGCGCCAGGCTTGCCTTCGCACCCGCTGTTTAGACGTGCCCCGAATGCGAAAGTTTGACACCTTCCGCATTCGCCTCTTAAAATCGTAATCGGCTGGCTAGAAAGCCTTTTCTGCCCTCGCCAAACGAGGCCGCGTGTAT
>DATMYA010000034.1 GCA_035561135.1 Clostridia bacterium | reverse complement strand
GTTGACGTTGTCCGCGGGACCGACTGAAACATGATCAGAATGCCGGCCCTATGTCTCATTCAGACCAGGTCTTACCATCGGCAGAAGTATACTCGTAGCCAATTGCGTAATCAAGCGGAATCTTTTCTGCCCTTAGAATTCGGCACGGGTATCAGTTTGTTGATTGTCGGACCCCAGACCCGACATTTTAACCTTGTAATGCTGGAGAAATACGTATAGAATCCGTTTGGTAAGACCTGGTATGCTCGCGTAGACTTTTCGACGGTGCAGGGAGCGAGTGAAGGACCTCGAATTGGGAGGCCACCAGTCCTGGAGGACCGAACCAGTTCTCTGGTAAAGCAGGCGACCGACACCGCAAGTTCGCAACTAAACAAGCTGGCGAAAGCAGACTCCGCCATAGGAGAGAGGCATGAGCACAACAGTTTCGCGTAGAGGGTTCGTGGGAGCGATGACGGCCGCATCCGCCGGGCGGGTCCTGGGAGCCAACGATCGTATCCGTCTTGGGGCTATTGGGACCGGGGGCCGGGGCAGATACCTGATGTCCAACGCCAACAAGGCGGGCAACATACAGTGGGTAGCGGTGGCGGACGCCTACGACGTGCAGCGCGACCGCGCCGAGAAGATAGCCGGCACCACGGTCAACAAGTACGTCGATTACAGGAAGGTGCTCGATCACAAGGATATCGACGCCGTTATCATCGCTCCCTGGGACCACATGCACTGCGAGATCGCAGTGGCCGCGTGCCGGGCGGGCAAGGATCTATACGTCGAAAAACCATTGACCCTTCACCCCATGGAGGGCCACCAGATCGTGCGTGCCGTCCGTGAGAACAAGCGCATCCTCCAAACGGGGACGCAGCAGCGCAGTTATCCGCACTTCATCGAGGCCAAGGAACGATTCATTGACAGCGGCCGCATCGGGCGCGTCACCATGGTGCGGACCATCTGGAACGGCAACGCGGCCTACCGCAATCAGAAGCCGCCTGCGGGAATGGAGAAGAAGCCGGATGGCATGGACTGGGACACCTGCCAGGGCCGCCTTCCCAAAGTGCCCTGGGACCCCAAGCGCTATTTCAACCACTACGTCTACTGGGACTACTCGACCAACGCGCAGATGGGCGGATTGTTCGTTCACATGGTGGACGTCGCGCACTGGTATCTCAAAACGGAGAAACCCTTGGCCGCGGTATGCATGGGCGGCATCTACCTCGGCTATGAAGACCGAGACACGGCGGATAACATCAATTCAATTGTCGAGTATCCGGACGGGCTGCTGGTCACCTTTGAGGCCAACGTCACCGATATGATCTCGAAGGAGAACGCCGATATCGTATTCATGGGGACCGGCGGCCGGCTGCACATCTTCCGCTACGGCTACCGCTTCCTACCGGCGGAGAAAGGTGCCGAGCCGGTCACCTCGGGGCCCACGCCGGAACTGCACGTGGCCAACTGGCTAGACTGCGTTCGCACCCGCAAGCACGCGGCCTGCGACGAGGCGGCGGGGCACTATTCCGCCATGGCGTGCCATATCTGCAACATCTCTTACAAAGAAAAACGCCGCGTTACGTGGCAGAAAGAGTGGGACGTATGAGTATTGAAGCCGGACTGAACATGGAGTTTGTGCGTCGCTCGGAGAAGCCTTTTACGGTGGGTGTCGAGATGGCGGCGAAGATCGGATACAAGTACGTCGAGCCGATGCTGCACACCGGACGGGAGTTGATGAGCGAAGCCGGGTACTACCATTCGGTGTCCATGGAAGAGGATCCGCACTTTATTAGGGACATCCTGGAGAAGAACGGGTTGAAGGCATCGGCGGTGAGCGCACACTGTCCGTTGATGCGGCCGGAGGTCAGCGTGATGTACCTGCAGCGCGCTATCCGATTCGCGGCGGTTCTCGGCGCCCCGGTGGTGAACACCGACGAGAGCTACCGGCCGGAATGGGTGATCGGTGACGAAGCGTGGCCCGTGATGACCTACACCTTGAAGGCCGTGCTGCGCGTAGCCGAGCGCTACGGCATCGACATCGGGATCGAGCCGCATAACGAGATCTCCCGCACCACCGACGGTCTGCTGCGCATCGCGAGCCTGGTGGAATCGCCGCTCCTGCGCATCAACTACGACACGGGGAACGGCTACCTTGCCGGCGAGGATATCTACGAGGCGCTGGAGCGGATCGGCAGCCGTTTGGTTCACATGCACGCCAAGGACATCAGCGTCGAGCACTCCGACGCCGAGCGCGGCAAGGTGGCCGGCACGCCCGTAGGCTGCGCCTGCGGGGACGGTGTAGTGGATTGGGCGCGCGTGATCGGCATCATCCGGAAGCACGGGTTCAGCGGCGTGCTGTCAGTGGAGTGCGGAACGCCGGAAGAGGCGGCCCGCAGTCTCGCGCATCTTACGGCGTTGCTGGCTGCAAAGGAACCGGCAGCCGCGAAGGCTTAGAACAGATTGTTCCCGAGTGCCGCATAACCGATCAGCGGCATTCGGGAGGAAGACAACGATGTACACGCGACGTGGACTGGCCATGCTTGCCATCGCGGCGCGGTCCCGGGTCCAGGGAGTGAAGCTGGGGGCCACCAGCTACAGCTTCCGCGATCGCCCGCCAGAGGAGGCAATTTAGGCAATCGCGGAAGTCGGCCTCGGCTACTGCACCCTCTCCCGGCACGCAAGCCGCGAGGAACTGCGCAAATAGCGCACCTCTGTGCCGATAACCGAGTTCAAAAGAATCCGCGAACAATTCAGGAAGCGGACATGTTCGAGATGGCAAAAGCGGAGAGGAAAGCACAACCAGCACGGATGACTGGGATTGACGCGACTGTATATCCTGCACAAGGCCACGAAGGAACCGGTCTTCAGCGCCGGAATGAAAGAGGAATACGAGCGGCACCGAGTCCTGCTCAGCGCCCGGTCCGTTGCCAGTATGCTCAGGGGGATGCAGGACAAAGGGTATTTTGAGCCCGCTGCACGGCGCAACGGCCGGCCATTGAAGGCTTACGTGGCGACCCGCCGAGGGCAATTGGCGATAGAGCGAACGAGAGACAAACTCCGAGTATTGTTCGACGTCATCCCTACGACCGGCAGAGGAGACAAGCGGTTCGATGGACTTCCCAGGGCGGCCAAGCGCTAGGTCTCTGACCGCGTGGAGCGCGACGGATGCGACCAGCTTGAAGTCCTTGAGGCCGACCCGCTCGCCAATTTCCGCCAGAGTCGAGCGCCTGGATCGGACAAGCGCAACCGCGAAGGAAGATGCGAGCGGCTGATGCGATTTTGTTCGATCAGGTATTCATTCTGCAGGAACAGGCATTGATTCACGAAGCCAGTTACGTACGCCAGAAACCGCACCCACTTGTTTTGTCGGGCATAGATGACAAGCGGTAGCAAGCCGACCTGTGCGACGGATTTGTTGAGTATAAGGCTAGGTCGATCGGACGTCCTCGGGTATCTATTTTCGGTCTCACGCGCACTGCGGGTGTGCTCTCTCCGTTGGCGCGCGGTGTACCTCTACCGTCAAGGGACCAGGTCAGCATGCGTGGCGAGCAGCTTTTTGTAGTGCTCGGGCGGGTGCGGTTGCGCCGCAATCACGGAGATGATGGCGGCAAGATGCTCCGGACCCACCCGCCAGACATGGAGGTCGGCGACTTGGCTACCTTTTTCGTGTTCGATGAGCTCGCGGATCTGTCGGCGTCGCTCCGCCGACACTTCGCCGTCAAGGAGGCACGGCACTGGTGTCCCGAAGCAGGCCGTACGACCAGCGCGCGATCACCCGCTCACGTCCGTGCTCGCGATCGTCACCCTGGTGGCGGGAATGGCCTTGGGATGGACCTGGATGATGCCCTGCTTCGGAATCGTGGTCGTCCTCGTGATGGTGAACGTGACCTTCGCCCAGGAGGGCCGCACAGGCCAGATTTACCACGAGACCCAGAACGGCCACCGCAATAGCTTCGCTGAAACGGATCGTCGCCGGTGATGCCAGCCGCCGCATATCGGCGCTCTCGCCATTGCTGGTTGAGAGCTTCACGCCATTCTTCTTCACCTCCGTCATGAACCCGCGTGCGGAGTCGTCCCCCCACTTTGTGAACAGGGCGGCAACGTAGGCCGTCGTTGTGCCGAATAAGGGGTTCGCCAGTACCGCTTTTCCCCGATACCGGGGAGCGGCGTAATCCCGTATCCGAACACGACTCCGAGGGTTGATTGTGCGAATACCTGGGCGTTGCAGGAGTTCCCTGCCGTTATCGCGGAAGAAAGCGCCATATGGAGCGACCTGGAGGACGGCGTTTCATTGAGCCCTAGCAGTTGCGCAGGCCGGCCTGCCGCAACCGCCGCTAGCCAGTCGTGTCTTCCACGGGCGCTTGCCATCGGAACAGGAAAAAGCGGCGACCACAGAGAGTGCATCGGTAGGGTTGGAAGAGCCAGCGGAAAGCCCCCTCAATAGCGTTTCGGAACCCTACAGTCCTGAATTCGATAGACCTGCAATGTGGACAGCGTGTGGAAAACAAATCTGCTCCAGTGCGGATCCTGGCCGCCTCAAATTCAACGTTCGATTGACGGCGTGGCGTAAGGGGCGCGGTGGGCGTCACGGCGGCTACCGGCAAGGCGGCTCGCATCCCGCGCTGCCCTCACTTGCTCCGGTGTCCTCAGGTCAGGCTCCGAGAGCCTGACCCGTCCTTTCGCGCGTGAAACCTGACGCTTGTGCCGCTTTAGGAGTCGTTTGTCCATCGGTGGCCTAATTCTCCGTTTCCTCCACGATCCCGCAGATCATGGCTTCCGTCGTGAGCATCAGAGAGGCGATGGATGCCGCATTCTGCAGAGCGGTGCGCGTCACCTTGGTGGGATCGATTACCCCGGCCTTCACGAGGTCTTCGTACTCTTCGGTGGAGGCGTTGAAGCCAAAGTTCGGATCGTCATAGCCCTTGATTTGCTCGGCCACAACGGCGCCTTCCGTGCCGCAATTGAAAACGATCTGCCGGACGGGCTCCTCGCAGGCACGACGCACGATCGTCACCCCGAACTGCTCGTCGCCTTCCAACTTCAGATTCTGCAGCGCAACTGATGCCCGCAGCAACGCGACGCCGCCGCCCGGCACAATGCCTTCCTCTACCGCTGCGCGCGTCGCATGCAGTGCGTCTTCCACGCGAGCCTTCTTTTCTTTCATCTCGGTCTCGGTTGGGGCACCGACCTTGATAATCGCCACGCCGCCGGCAAGCTTTGCCAGCCTTTCCTGCAACTTTTCGCGGTCATAGTCCGAGGTGGTCTCTTCGATCTGGGCACGCAGTTGCTTAATACGGCCCTCGATGCTCCCTTGCGATCCGGCACCATCGATGATGGTTGTGATGTCCTTGTCCACCGTGACGCGCTTCGCGCGGCCCAGATCCTCCAGGTGGATGCTTTCCAGCTTGATGCCGGTCTCTTCCATAATGGGCTTGCCGCCAGTCAGGATCGAGATATCTTCCAGCATCGCCTTGCGCCGGTCGCCGAAGCCCGGGGCTTTCACGGCGCAAGCATTGAGCGTACCGCGCAGTTTATTGACCACGAGCGTGGCGAGCGCCTCGCCTTCGACATCCTCGGCAACGACCAGCAGCGGCTTGCCCGCGCGCGCAATCTGCTCGAGGATCGGCAGCAGGTCCTTCATGTTGCTGATCTTCTTATCGTGGATGAGGATGTAAGGATCCTCGAATACGCACTCCATGCGCTCGGCATCGCTCACGAAATATGGTGAGAGGTAGCCGCGGTCGAACTGCATGCCGTCCACGGTCTGGAGCTCGGTGGTCATGGTTTTGGATTCCTCGACCGTGATCACCCCGTCTTTCCCCACCTTCTTCATCGCTTCGGCGATGATGTTGCCGATGGTGGCGTCGCTGTTGGCGGAGATGCTGCCGACTTGGGCGATCATGTCGCCGGAGACGGGCTTCGAGAGCTTCTTGACTTCCTCAACGGCCACTTCGACGGCCTTGTCGATACCACGCTTGATTGCCATCGGGTTTGCGCCGGCCGATACCGCTTTGACGCCCTCGCGGAAGATCGCCTGCGCCAGAATCGTGGCCGTGGTCGTACCGTCGCCGGCGACATCGGAGGTTTTCGACGCCACCTCGCGGACCATCTGGGCGCCCATATTCTCGAGCGGATCTTTCAACTCGATCTCCTTGGCCACCGTTACGCCGTCTTTGGTGATCGTCGGACCGCCGAATTTTTTCTCCAGCACGACGTTGCGCCCACGCGGACCGAGGGTCACTTTCACCGCCTCGGCGAGCTGGTTGACGCCGCGCAGAATCGCTTGACGGGAGTTATCGCTATAAGTAATCTGTTTTGCCATAGATGGTCTCCTGAATTAGGTAGCTTTGGTGGCCGCCTGGGCAGCCGAATCGAAAACGCCGAGAACGTCGTCCTCGCGCATAACGATGTACTCTGTTCCGACCACCTTCGTCTCGGTGCCGGAGTACTTGCCGAAGAGGACGCGGTCGCCGACCTTGACGTCGAGGGCAACCAATTCGCCGTTCTCCAGCCTCTTGCCATGGCCTACGGCAATCACTTCGCCCTCCTGGGGTTTCTCCTTGGCGGAATCGGGGATAAAGATGCCGTTGTGCGTGGTCTCCTGTTCCTCTATCCGCTTTACCACGATGCGGTCGTACAAGGGTCGAATATTCATGATGCTCTTAGCCTCCACTTGTTTCTCTTGATCGGTACCGTGCGTCCTTGGATATCATCTGCCGAACGCGATCACCGGTCTCCTGCCAGTCGTGAATGAAGTAACCGGCCTGATTCCTGCTCATTACTTCCGATCGCTTCTCTTCCAGGATCGCGATGACAGCTTCCGTGCCTGCGCGCTTGTCGGGGCTTTGTTTGCGGGCGATGGCCCGGAATGCGGCCGCGACGCGATCGAAGTCGGCGTCGACCTGGCGTCTGATGCGCTCCGCCCACTCGACCTGAGCCGCGCTGCCGCTCAGCGAGGCCCCGGAGGCGACGGGCGTGTCATG
>DATMYA010000033.1 GCA_035561135.1 Clostridia bacterium | reverse complement strand
ACCGTCGTCATTGGTGATGATCTGCCCCGTCGTCAACATGAAGTAATTGCCGATCGAAGGGTGCGTGTTCGCGTAATACTGTGTTGCCAGGCCGTACTTCGCCGCCAGGCTGTTCAAGTACGGCATCGACGAATTTCCGATTGCGCTTGAGTAACTGTGGTTTTCTTCCACTACAACAAACACGTGGCCAGACGCGGGCACCTGTGCAAGAGAGGTGACAACGAACATCAGAATCAACACTACAAGCGTAGCCAAGCGATTCATGCAGAACTCCTCGGTTAGGTTGAATTTGTCTTGACCGTAGCGAGGGATCAAATCGGGCGCAAGTGATGGCGCAAGTTTTTAAGTTACGTTTCGACACACAGGCGCGTTTTGGCGCATTGGCAATGTTGCCGTTTAGTTTTGCAGTAGCGTTACAAAGCCAGTGTTGATTCGGAGCGAACTACGCACGTGCGCTATGGAAACACCTTGCGTTTCGTGTGCGGCGGAAACACAGGGTGGTACGACTACGCGCCCAATGACACTTGTTCTGATCGGCTTTGTCAGCAGTCAGCCACACTGATGGCGTTCCTCTTCAAACCTGCACCACAATCAGCGAGAACGCTTGTGCCGGCGCGTGGCGCGCCTTGGGGTCTCGTCCATGACCGCGAATTGTATTCGGCGCTGCACGCGATCGATGCGATCGACGAGAACACGAATGGGATCACCCATGGAGTAGCGCTTGCCGAAGCGCTGGCCAATGATCTGCTTCGTGCCTTCGTTGTAGGTGTATCGGTCGTCGCTGAGCGACATGAGCGGCACAAGGCCCTCGATGAAAAGTTCATTGAGTTCGACAAACATGCCGAATTTCGTGATGCTGACAATAAGGCCTTCAAAGTCTTCTCCGACGCGGTCGGCCATGAACTTGACTTTCTTCCATTCGAGTAACTCGCGCTCAGCGTCGTCGGCGCGCCGCTCCGCCTGGCTGGATTCCTCTGCGATATCGTGCAACACCGGCTCGGGGATGGGACCTTCGAGTGGCTGGCGCCCGTCTTCGGCACCCCGACGGCGACGAACCACACTTGTCTGTGCGGCGGCAGGCGCGCGTCCGTGTGTTCCCTGGCGCTTGGACCAAGGCGAAGGCGACTCACTATGCGCGGCGGTTCCTACGCCTACAGGAACATCCGCGTCGTGCTCCTCGGCAGAATCCTGCAAGACATCCTTCAGGATGCGGTGGACGATGAGGTCCGGGTAGCGGCGGATGGGCGAAGTGAAATGCGTGTAGGTGGGCGCGGCGAGCGCAAAGTGTCCTTCGTTGATTTCCGAGTAACGCGCCTGCTTGAGCGAGCGCAGCATGAGGTACGAGAGAATGCGCTCTTCGGGCTTGCCCGCAATTTTCTCCGTGAGCTTCTGGTACATGCGCGGCGTGAGGTGAACCTCTTCCGGCAGTTCGATGGGACGG
>DATMYA010000032.1 GCA_035561135.1 Clostridia bacterium | reverse complement strand
TTTAGGCCCCGGGAAGTTGCCGAGAGCCGGTTCTATGGTGGGTACGATCCCGAGTTTCTTTTTAGAAAGGTTGAACTGCTTTATACGGCATACCAGCACCGTGACGAATTCAAGCGCTTCGTTAACGCCGCCACCGGGGCCGAGAACGATGAGAGCCTTACGGACCAGTACTTCCGAGGATTGGCGGTAGAAATTCATTGTTCCACCTTCCAACAGATTGAATCGTTGTTCGCGCTCCTGATAGCGGTATTCCAGAACCTGCCGCACTGGCTGTATCTGTCTCGGTATACGAACGAGGAAATGCTCGGTAAGATCAAGGGATTTGCGGCCGGGCACGTCGCCGACATCTCGGGCGGGGCCTGCCAGACTGCAAGCCAATTCGTTACGAAAGCCATTTATGCGGGCGTGGCCGAGGCGGAGACAGGTCCTCGATGGAAGAGAACGCGGGAGGACTTGGCCTGGTTCCTGTCCGAGATGGCGACACGCTACATCAAAGGCCGTGACGAGTACAATGCATACAAGCACGGCTTGCGCATGCTCCCGGGCGACGGCGCGCAGTTGCTCGTAGAAGTCGGGCGGGGCACCGGCGACTTCCGTCGAATCCTCTCAATGGGTCACTCTCTGAGTTATCTCGAAGTCGAGAAGCGGCCAACCGACTACATTACTAGGGAAGTCACGAAGGAGATCAACCCGGAAGATTCGTTTCAGGCTGCGTACATTATGTCCGAGATTGCGACAACTGCCTGCAAAATCCGTCTTGCCGTCATTCGCGGCGAAAAAGGAGTGGAGACCCCGACTTTCGAAATTGACCGAGCGAGTCTGGTTCGGCTGAAACCCGTTGCGCGGTTCGCGCTTCCGTTTTGAGCATTCCCTACGCCCCCGGAGCGAACGCCGTGGGTCAGCCGGTGGCCAAACGCGGTCCCGGCACACCCCGCCACTTCTGCCGGCTTCGCTTCCTGCCGGGTCGGCGAAATAGCGACGGAGGGCTCTACTTCTTCCTTGCCTGCACCACGCTCAAGGCCCACTCTTTCCCCTTTGCATCCAGCACATACGCCCGACCCCGTTCGATGGCGAACTTCAACTCATCACCCACATCACCGGGGCACTTCGGGGTTGTAATCCCGTACAGGTCAAACCGCGACGTTAGCGGCCTCAAGTGGAACACGAAACCATCGGCTTCCACTACGCATGTCAGTACTCCCTCATAGTTCGCCCGGG
>DATMYA010000031.1 GCA_035561135.1 Clostridia bacterium | reverse complement strand
TATCGGCTACCGCCAGATTCCAATGTTGCTGTCCTCAATGGCGCACGCCGTTTCCAAAAAGCCAATTGCCAAGGGAGTCGCGGTCGCGTAGTCTATGAGTTCCGAGGGTCGCTTACTTTCAACGGACTTCCGGGCAATCTCGTTACCTTTCAAGAATGTTTTATCAGTTCAGAGGTGGGGCCTGCCCCCATTGATGATCTAGAGCCCAATCCCGATCCCAAGAACAGTCACACACAGCACCCGCTCTAGCTGCCGGTAATTTTCAAAGTTGCGGAAGCCGTACGCCTGCCGGCTGATGGTTTCCATCTTGTTGTGGAAACCTTCGGTGATGCCATTGGGCAGCGCCCAGGACGACGAGTGGCGCCAGTGCGGAGTGGCGCAACTCGACGACGGTGCGTAGGAATCACGGAATCAGCTTTTGGCATTGCCGTTTTGTTTTGTCTTTCTTCAACAGCGTGAGTGAGCGAGCCACCTGCGTCCGCAGTATGTTTACCTACACTTATCCATTTGTCTTCAGTTTTTGCGTACTGGGTCCATATTGCAAACAGCCGCTACATGCACTATTTTCAGGGAGCAGTTCACATTCGCGGATATTCGCGCTATGTAACGGGGCCTCAGCGTACTGAGGACCACTCTTTAACCACCGGTGTGGACTTAAGGCCGCGCCGCTCACGATTGAGCGGGTGAGTGCGTGTCAACGCTCAATCTGTAAAAGGGGAAACAAAGGATGACAAGTCGTAAACTGCTGTTGAGCCTGGTAGTGCTTGTGATCGGAGTAGCGCCCATGCTGGCGCAAAAAGGCAACGGCCTGCCCTCGGGCATGAAGAAGGCCTACAATCTTGAAGTTATCGCTTATAGCGGCGACAATTGCCCCAGCGGCGATTTCACGGAGTCCAACACTCACCGCATCGCGGTGAAAGCCGACGTGAACGACAACCCGAACGGGGTATTACTCAGCGCCCTCGTCCGCCAGAACGATATCATGCTGGCCGAAGGACCGGATTTCAGA